>CAZTZY010000107.1:0-8653 GCA_964617765.1 uncultured Spongiibacteraceae bacterium | reverse complement strand
ACGAATACTGTGATCCTCAGATGTTGATTTCCAGGATAATTCAGGTTCAGCGGCTATAGAGCCCAATGCTTCTTTTTGTTCTTGCAGAAGTCCATTGGCGGGATAAAACCTGGCTTCACCTTCAATATAGCCAGAGAATTTTAAGTCAGCATAAGCAGGCACATACAAAAACAGGCCACAAAGGCCTGCCGTTAGAGAAAATTTCTTCATTATTAGTCGGTTCTCTTCAGATTATTTTGGCTGAAGTCGGCATCAGTCAGGCCGGTTTTTAACTGAATGTTAGTCCAGATTAAATCAGTTGATTTGCCGGTTTGCTGATTTTTCATGGACGAAAGCGAAGGGCGCCAATGTTTGCCGCCAATCTTGATGTAATCTTTAATTACCAGAGTTTTTAACAGGTTTTTCTTCTTGTCATAAAACTCGGCTTTTTGCATACGGTATTCAGCTTGATCAATCCAGGTTACCAGGCGGCTATAACCGCTATAAGTATCTTTAGGGTAACTTTCAACTACCCAGCATTTCATGCCATTACAATCTTCATCGCGCAGGTATTTGAAATTGTATTTTTCAACTTCAAAAGAAGCCAAATCTTCGTAACTGAACTCACTACCCATAAATGAACCGGATTTCTTTTTGGAAGCGATACGTTTGACACGTTTAAGTGCGGGAAGGTAAATCCATTGATCGTCTGCGGTATTCACATGTGCAAAACTCAAGAATGCGGTACCTTGAACATCTTTGGGTTCATCAAAAACCATCAAGCTTTTATCGCCATCAGTTAATACTTCCAGGCTTTTAAGTTTAATCATGCGTGTATTTTCTTTGCCATTGGGTGCACGCAAAATCATTTTCATTTCGCTTTGTGAATCTACCCAACCGGTATCCCGGGCTTTTTGCTCCCTGGCAATAACCAGTCCTTTATCTTCCGCTACAGCGGTAGGTATCCAGACAGATTGGGAGATAAACAAAAAGGCTATTGCTGCAGTGGTAAATGTCGTTTTCATAATGGCTTTCGTCAATTAAAGGTTATTGGTCATCAAAATACTTTAATGGCAATCCTGCAATCTGCAAGTGACAAAAAGTTAAGCAACCCAAGGCGATTAACTATAGTGATTTTTGTTACAAGTTTATATAAGTAGTAGTAATGAAAATCCATAATGATGCGCAAATACATTACTTATATCTAAAATTAACAAAACTGGAATTTTTTTATAGGCTGGAAGTTTTATCTCAAAAAAATAAGATGCGTGATATCTGTGTAGTGTTATTTGTCGGTTTTATGATTCGGATATTCTAGTTGACTAAAATTTCACTTTGAAAAGACTTGTTTAAATTAATAAATTGGAAATAATAAAAAACCTTTATATAACAATAAAAATAGTTAGGTGTCCGATGCTGCAATCTATCAAACAAGGTTTATTTTTCTTTGCTCTTCTCAATGTCAGCGTAACCACGCTTGCCTATACAAAAATTGATAGTTCACAGGCTGCAAAGTTGGGTGCAGAGCTAACTCCGATGGGAGCTGATCCCAAGGCTAATGCTGATGGCAGTATACCCGCATGGACAGGCTCTATACTTGGATTGCCAACCGGTTTGAAATATGCAGGGAGTGGCTCTCCATATCCTGATCCTTATGCCAGCGAAAAACCCTCATTCACCATTACTAATGCCAATCTTGAAAAGTACAAGGACAAGCTGTCTGAGGGTGTAATCGCTTTGTTCAAGAAATATCCGGATTACCGGATGGATATTTACCCAACTCATCGGGATTTTCGTTATCACCCGCAAATTGAAGCGCGTACCAAATGGAATATTGGCAACGCGGAACTGGTTAATGGTATTGATGGGCTGCAAAAAATGACGGGTGGTGTGCCATTCCCAATTCCACAGGAGGGTGCCGAAGTTATCTGGAATGCCAGAATCAATCAGCCAATACCCGTTGCCGATTCATTATTCGATGATGTGGGTGTTTATAGTTCAGGCGAAAAGCAGTTGTTTCGCTCAAGCATGATTATAGAATCGCCTTATGCCTATGAAAGTCACCCGGTTGGGAAAGTAGTAGAAGAAATAGGTATTAATGCCGCTTTGGTATTTATCGAGGCGTTTGAACCCAAGCGTAAAAAAGGCGAGATGGTTATTGTGCATGAGCCTCTGGATCAGGTGAAGCATGATCGAAAGGCGTGGGTCTATATTCCAGGTGCGCAACGTGTTAAAAGGGCGCCGAATGCCGGATATGATACGCCTGTTGGACCGGGTGGTTTGCTTACGGCGGATGACAATATGGGCTTTAACGGTGCCATGAACCGATATGACTGGAAGTTGATTGGTAAAAAAGAAATGTATATCCCGTATCACAATTATGCTTTTGATGCTGCAGATGTGAAATACGATAAATTACTGCAGGCAAAATATGTAAACCCTAATTATGTAAGGTATGAATTACATCGAGTCTGGGTGGTTGAAGCAGACTTAAGGGCGGGTGAAAGGCATTTGTATGCCAAGCGTCGATTTTATGTTGACGAAGATAACTGGCTTATTGCAGCAACCGATTCTTACGATGGCAGAGGGCAACTCTGGCGTGTTGGAATACAAAATACCTTGTATGATTTTTATTTAAAGGGTTTCATCGTGCGCTCACAAATTAACTATGACTTGCAGGCGGCAGCTTACGTTGCTGTACGTTTAGTGAATGAAACACGCCCTTCCAATTATGCAATGACAATAAAAGGTGAGGCGTTTTACACACCTGGTAATTTGCGTACCATGAGCAAGAAAGGCAAAACTAAAAAGTAATCTGTAGGAAAAAGTTAAATAAAAAGCCCGGTTGATACCGGGTTTTTTATTGGTGTTGATATTGTTTGTTTTGTGAAGCCACAGCAAAGTCTTAATTGTTATGTTTGCTTAAGATATCTTCAATTAAATCATCCATACCTTTACGATATTTTTGGGCTATATCGGTAACGCTATATATTTTTAGAGGTTCTTCTTTTCCACGCACGCGGATCATTTTGTAAGATTCAACCGACAAACTGTGTTCTGGATTCACTGTGTCATAAAGCGATTCTTCAATAATGGTTTGAGCACCTTCAGCTTCATTGCATAAACGCGACGCCAGATTGACGGCATCACCCACAACGGTATATTCCATACGATCTTCTGAGCCGATCAATCCAGCCATCATCTTACCGCTATTAATACCAATGCGAAGTTCAATAGGGTAGAGACCTTCTTTTTCACGACGCTTGTTGAGTTGTTGTGCCAGTTTTTGCATCAGAATGGCACAGGTAATGGCGTGATATTGATGTTCTGCATCTTCTTTGGGTGCTCCAAAAACCACCATTACACAATCGCCAATATATTTATCGACAGTGCCAAAATAGAAACGTGAGCAAGCATTAAAGTAGCTGTAATATTCATTAAGCAGTTTTTGCACTTCTTCGGGTGAGATTTTTTCTGAAATAGAGGTGAAGCCTACGATATCTGCGAATAACACCGTGGCAAAAACGTGCTCACCTGCCATATGTACGGTGTCTAGTTGATCCATGATTTTATCCTTCACATTCTTGGTAAGGATTTTGTCCAGCATGGATTCAACCTGACTTTTACGAATAAGACCCTGGCTCATATTATTTATAGCATCAATCAATGCGCCTAATTCATCATGACGTCGATCAGTGATGATATCTATTTTGCCTGACCGGATATCCTCAGTTGCACTGATAAGGCTTCTTAATGGCGCGGTCATTTTTCGACCCAAATAGATACTGGCTAACAACACCAGAAGCAAAATGAAAATAAAAGTGGCGAACATCATATACAGCTGGTTCTGGAATTGTGCACTTAACAGTTTTTGCGAAAATACAACGGCAGCGTAACCGATAATGGAGTTGTTATATTCAATCGGTATGCTGCGAATAGAGATAAAGGGTTCCAGACGCCAGGTGCTGCCCAATTTATAGAAACGCTTTTCCAGATCTATCTGTGCATCAGGAGCTATGCCGACAGAAGCCATTTGGCGTTTTTCAGCATTAAAAATCACGGCACAAATAATATGTTTATCAATCTGTACATGACTGAGATGTGTTCTCAATCCATCCACATTATTGCTTAAAAGATCATTGGCACTGTTTTGGGCGAGTTGTTGAACGATAATACCGCCGAAATCCCTGATATAACTGTCGTTCTGTTTTGACTGGTTGTAAAACATCATGACAGACAGTAAAGCCATGCCCATGATCATTAAAACAATGATCGTAGCTGCATACTGAATAGTGAGAGATATCTTGCGTATTCGAACAGGTGCTAACTTCATGCGTGATCGACTTTGTTGTTATTGTTTATTAGCCAATTATTCAGATTATTATTTTTACAAAACAGGGTTTTGTTGAATAAAATCTGCAATAGTGTTTATTATAAACCAAGTTTGGAGAAGTCATGTGTTATTTAATGACGGGTCCCGGAATTGCTTTATCCCATACTGTTACCCATAAATTTATAAGCCGAATTATTAAACCCGAGTTATTAAAAAATAGACGCATTCAGTGAAACCAATCAATAGAAAATACAATTCGCAATATTTTATGCTTCTTTTGTGCCTGTTTTTAACAGCATGTGAAAAAGTTGAAGCTCCAATGGCTTGGGATGGGCAGTGGCAAAGGACAATCAGTGTACCCAATGATATTCAGGGGCGTTGTGTCGATGAAGTGCTAAGCATTCATGATAAAGACTGGCATTTAAAGATTATTGTTCATTCGACCTTCAAGTGTGATCAGCCATTTCTTGAATTGGCTTATGCTGGAAATATTCAGGAAGTGCAAATCAAGCGTAATACCGAAGATAAAGATATTCGGCTGCAGGTATCTAAAATTCATTTGGTGGAAATGGCTGATCTTTCAGGCAAAGTCCGAACACCTTTAACTAAATCTACGGTTGCAGGGCTTTCTAAAAAGTATGTGCCCCGAAAATATGAGTTTTTTGAGCAAAATACCTATTTATCCGAGGATGGGGAAACTATGCAGAGTTTGATTTATCAGCCGGTGATTGATTTGGCGATGCCGGAGTATCCTGAAGGGAGCATTCCAGAAAGTTATCAGCGCGTCAATAAAGCTCTAAAGTTGCCAGCGCAATAAATAGGCCGGGGTTTGTTCTTCTCCTGAGACCCAGCGACGAACAAGATCCAGGCAAATTGTCGCGGTTAATGTCTGGAGCTGTTTGCGTTCAAAAGGGATATGTAAACAAACGGTTTGTTGTCTTAATTGACTGCCCCATGCAATCCACACTGTACCTACAGGTTTTTCAATAGAACCCCCATCAGGTCCTGCAATACCTGATACGGCAATGCCGATGTCAGAATTCATGATTAGTAAGATGCCCTCCAGCATGGCAAGCACAGTTTGTTCACTGACTGCGCCGTAAGTAGTTAAAACTGAATGTGGTACATTGAGCAGTTTTTCCTTGATGCTATTTGAATAACTGATAATACCGCCTGGAAACACTGTTGAAGCCCCCGGTATTTTTGTTATTTCGCTGGCAATAAGCCCGCCAGTGCAAGATTCGGCACAGCTGAAAGTTTTACCTTTATCCATTAAAAGGCTTACTAACGCGCTAGGTAAATGGAAATCGCCTGTTCCCAAGACAAAATCATCAATGTGTTTGAGTAAGTTTTTTTCAAGGTTTTTGAAGTCGATGTTGATGCCATTGATATGTTTAATGGGTTTATATTTGAGTTCGAGGGTAGGGAAGCCAGCTCTAAAGCCAATATCCATAACCTGATCAATGCCAGTAAATTCATCAGTGATGATTTGTTGCAAGCGAGATTCCCCAATGCCTAATAATTGCACTTTTTGCCAGGGTGTTGTTTGCGCTAAAAAGAAATGTCTGCGTAAGAATGGCAGTAAATGTTCTCTGGTTATGGTTTTAAGTTCAGAGGGGACGCCTGGTGTAGCCACCACCAAACAATCACCCATAAAAAGATAAAATGCGGGTGCACTTCCAGGAGCATTGGGAAAAATTGAGGAATTTGAGGGTAATTCAGCCTGTTTTAGATTAGCGTTGTTGGCGGTAAAGCCTCTATGCTCACACCATTGGATGATATGTTGTTTGGCGGCATCGTGTGTCGTAATAGCTATATTAGCAACGCTGGCTACCACTTCGGCAGTCAAGTCATCCTGCGTCGGGCCCAAACCACCGTTTATAATCAACAAGGCACTTTTTCGCGTGAGTCGTTGTATTTGTTCGGTCAGGGATTGGCGATCATCGCCTACAGTTGCCATTTCGTGAACTGCCAGCCCAATGGTCAATAATTCCTGTGCCAGATAAGCTGAATTGCTATCAATAGTATCCCCAGACATCAATTCGGAGCCAGTCATTAACAAGCTAACAAGAGGTACATTATTCTCATTCATGGTGTATGGATTGCCAAATAAAAAAGTCGTAGCTATTCTATCAGAATATACCAATAAAAATGGCGTAAGCCGAAAGGACTTCAATGACATCCCTATCACTGGAAAATCTAAATATCTTGATGGTGGCACCTTCAAGAGTATTGGCGGCAGTTTTGAAAAAAGAGCTTGGCGATATGGGTGCCGTGCAAACTGTCAGTTGTAAAAGCATAGGAGAAGCTTTGGAAAAAATGCGTGAAGTGAAGCCTAATCTCGTTGTCAGTTCCATGTACTTTGAAGATGGTGACGGCATAGCCTTGATAACGGCCATGAGAAATGAAGAATCCCTAAAAGATATTTTGTTCATGTTGATTTCCAGTGAAACTCGTTTTGAAATGTTAGATCCCGTTCGTCAGGCAGGTGTGGTTGCTATTTTGTCCCGGCCTTTTACCCAGGAAGCATTAACCCAGGCTGTGAACACCACGCTAGGTTATCTGGAAGAGAAAGCATTCAGTATAGATCATCAAAAACTGGCTTCATTAAAGTTATTGTTGGTAGATGACAGTAAACTGGCGCGCAGGCACTTACTGAATGTATTGGAAAAAATCGGTATAACGCCATTGCAAATTACACAAGCAGAACATGGCTGCGAGGCAATAGAAAAACTTCAGGCAGAAAAATTTGATATCGTTATAACCGATTACAATATGCCGCAAATGGATGGAGAGGAATTATTAAAATATATTCGTCAACATCCCGAGCTCGATGCCATGCCTGTTATTATGGTCACTTCTGAAGAGAATGAAGCCAAGCTGGCTTCTATAAAAAGTCATGGTGTAACGGCCATGCTGAATAAACCTTTTGATCCACCTAACCTAAAAGCATTGCTTGAAATGCATCTCTAGAGATATTTTCTGCATTGGGTTGTGTGAAGTACATCACGTATATTCTGCAGGCTGCGAATTTCCCCTGATATTGCCTCGTTGTTTAAACCTGATAAAAATGGAATGTCGACTACTTAACACTTTCAGTGCGAATCAATACCTTACTTAATGTATTGCAGTTAGCAAAAAACCACATGTTTCGTCGAATAAAAATAGAGTGTGTGCCAGATCACATCAGCATTTTTCAATAGGGCTATTCTTTAATCAACAGGACAACATTAGCTTTATAAAGATAATGATGTTCGTTAGTAAAAGTTGTTAGATTAAGCATTGAATAATGCGGGGGTGTTAAGATGAGTCTGTTCTTTCATACATGGGTTTCTTATTTCAGTTTCATGTTGTCCAACTGGAAAGTGCTTGTGGGATTGTATGTGCTCTGGTACTTAATGAGCACTATGTAATACGTATTCTGGTACTTTGCTGCCATTCAATTGAATTCAATATAATGCAATGAAAATTGCAGTCTAAAATGAAGCACACATTAAGTGTGCTTCATACACTTCACGAGAATTCTATGAGTTATTGTACTGTTGCTGAAAATTTTGCAGCAGATTTTACTTTTTAACATTGTATTAAGACCAAGCTTGAGTACACTTCATAATAAGTAGTGTATTTATGTTTTTAGCTTGGAGGTCTTAAATGCAAAGATTCATTCAAATGTGGATTACATATTTCAAGTTTATTATTTCATTATGGAAGTTTTATGCTTTCATTTTTATTGCCTGGTATTTGTTAAAAATGTGGCACATCATTTAATTTTTTAATGCCTTTCCTGACCAGATACTTTCCCAAAATTAAAGCAATATACATACGTGAATAAATAAATCTCTTTATGGTCGAAGCCAGAGCTATTTACTGTAGGCATTATGTTACCTCTTTTTCATCGTTCCACATCCCGTCAGCAAGGATTGATTTTAGCCATTTTAGCGACTATGTTGTTTTCAACTAAAGGCATTTTTATCAAGCTGGCTTATGCCTATCAGGTAGATCCAGCAGTTTTAATGTTTATTCGCATGATGATTGCATTGCCCGTGTATTTGATTGTCTTGCTGCAACATTATCGAATCGATGCGATACAATGTGTAGATAGTAAATCCCTGATAGGGATTATTTGTTTTGGATTATGTGGATATTATCTGGCATCCTATCTTGATCTAACAGGTTTATTATATTTGCCTGCCAGCATTGAAAGGTTAGTGCTTTATAGTTATCCAAGTATTGTAATGGTGTTGTCTGTCATTTTTCTCGGGCATACTTTCAATAAAGGATTATTGATTAGTCAGTTGATTATCTATTCAGGGTTGATCATTATCTTTGTGCAGGATATCG
>CAZTZY010000106.1:0-8657 GCA_964617765.1 uncultured Spongiibacteraceae bacterium | reverse complement strand
CTGGAATCTAAAAGTGATGCCCATTTTACCGATTGTTGGCGGCTAGCGCGAATTTTTTACCGGATTACACCCAAAGAAAGATCGCTATTCTGGCCCGCCAATGACGAAAACTTCATCCACTTTCATTTCCGGCAGGTATTTATAGGTATGGCTTGGCCAATCCCAATATATTAATCGATACGTTTGGCCCTTATGTAGTCGCATTTCCACTACCATAGGACGATGATTTTTATCAACTTCAGTAATTCTTATATCCATTTCTGGCAATGTTTTTTCCTGCCCCGCACTAAAATTGTAATTACCGTCATGGAAGAATGTAGAATATTTAATGGTATGTCCGGCAAAGGCTGATTGCTGCTGTTGTAATTCACCCAATGACTTTATATCGTTCGGATGAAAAATAAATCCACCCTCCGACATAATCGCATAATTCACTTCGCTTAATTTTTTAACCCTGATCGCCGTTTGTGCAGTATTCATTTGCCTTAATGTCTTTGGCAACGGGAAATTTTCAAGCTTGGCAATATATGGATAATACATCAACCGAAATACATCCCGATGATTGAATAACACGACATGATCGTTAGATTTGACCAGCTTTTCAAAACCATATAACTCTGCATATTGCGCTTCCGGCTTTAATAAATTTGTCATAAGCACCGCATAATTCATCAGCAATATGGCAACAAACTGCACAAAAATGTGCAGTAACACAAAAGGGGAAACAACCAGCAAACTCAGCCTTGTGACGATGCCTGGTGATAATACGTACTTTTGCCAAACATCAACAACTATCAGCGCAATCAATGCAGAAAACGCAATATGCGCATAGATAACCACTCTGGGATCACTGGAGTATGTCATTAAACCGGGCAGCAAAGAAAAAATGGCAGAAAAAAACCAGAACGCGACCTGCTTTTGGCTTTTGTAATACCCAAGCGATACTGTCAAAAATACCAGAAATAATAACCAGCCTGAAACACGAACAATATCAAGATATTGTACAGGCGTTATAACTTCGACCGCATCAACTCCTGTCACCATTTCGATAAACAACAAAGGGAATTGGCGTAAGGCCTGCTCCAGAAAAGTCATCGGCGAACGCACAGGATCAATATATTGACCTATATTGAAAGCCCCGAATCCATGCGCATGATAAAACCATCGCCAGAGAATAATGGCCACCAGGAATGGCATTACCCGTAACAACTTTCGCTGGAATGTCGAGACCGGGAAAAACAGAACATAGGCTCCAAGATAAGCCGCAACTACAATACCAGCTTCCGCACTCAGTAATGCCAAAGCAAAAAATAACAGCGCAAGACCATAAACCTTTGGGCGCAAAAATGAATGATGGAAAAAATATAACGTTAATACCAGGAAACAGATAACCAGGAGGCTGTTACGCGCAGCAATCCAGCCAACAACAGGAGCCATACTCACATCAAGGCCATAAACCAGCAGGGCAAATACAAATACCGATGACGATGGCAAGATCTTTTTAAATAACAGGGAAACCAACAAAAAGCTGGCAAACATCCAGACACCATTCTGGCTTTGCATCATACGTTTTGATTGAGGCCAAAGTTGATAATCCAGCCAATGCGTCAATGAACTAACTGGACGCCAAAGGTGCAGCATGGCCTGCTCCTTTGTCCACCAAGGCAAAGCACCATAATTGCGCATGGCAATGTCATTGCCCAATTGGGGATCAAAAAAGTTAAACTGGTTATTAACAAAAAAATTGAAATCCCTGACTTTGATTCCATCGAGCAATCCCACCGCCTCAAGTTCACTTGAACCGGTGGCATAAACATTTTGCATATAATCATCAGTGGCATAATTGTTAAGCGTGAAAATACAGCCATGCAATAATGCATAGAAGAAAAAAATATACAGGGATGCTGATTTATGAAGATTCATTTCACATCATTTTTCTGAATTATTTCCGAATAACATCATAGTTTCCACGTACGTCTTTAGAGACAATTTATATCCTGGTTATTTTTATATTCTCTATATAAGTAACCATAAAGTTTCTTTCTTTTCGCGTAAAAAATGGAAAGACTGCAAAAGAAGTCGCGAGGCAAAATAAGGGCTGCGACAGGAAATAAGTACCATCAACCAACCCTGTCATTGTCATTATAAAAACAATACTTGCCGCTATAACAAAGTCTGTATCTCTTGAACGGAAGGCCGCTGGAAGATTCTTTAGTCCTTGCCACGCCAAATATGCCAATAATGCCAACAGCAGGCTTGCACCGACAGCTCCCCACTCCACTAGAAACTGTAAAATAAAATTATGCGGATGATCGAAAATATTAGGCCTGTCTGGAATAAAAAAATAGCCGTAAGGCCCCAAGCCAAACCATGGAGCCGCTTTAACTGCCGACAGGGTAATACTCCACATATTTATTCGACCGGTAGTCAATTTATCATCGAAATCCGTTACTACTTCCTGCCCGGAGACAGGTAAAGGAGCATTAATAGTAGAAACCGTTACAGCGCGATGAATACCATTCCATTCAAAAATGGAAAATTTATCAGCGAGCCATACCGACAAACCAATACATAAGATAATGGATATGATTTTATAAGGCCTATATAGCCCATAAAACTTGCCAACACCTGCCACAATAAGAATCGTCAAAACTGAAAGCAACATACTCGCCCTGCTGCCAGTCCAGATCAGGAATGCAGCACTGACTAACATACAAGAAAGTAATACACACTGAAGAATGAAAGTGTTTTCTTCTTTCACCAGAAAAATGACGACCGAAACCAGTAAGGCGACAGATGCGATCATTCCCATCAATCGAACATGTTCGCCTAAAGGCGGATGTATAGCCCAAGCAGCAGCATTAGGCGCATCACCTAAAAAATATATCAGTAATAACAATGCTACTAATACTATAGCTCCTAACATATACCCAAAAAATATCTTGCTGTGATCAAGATTATTGACCAGACAAAAACGTGCCAGTGAAAATACATAAGCGCAAATAATCCAATAAGATACATAGCGAATACTGGAAAATATTTTTTGCTGGGTACTCACATCGCCAAAAATAATTAATAGCCAGGAAACCAGCGACGAAATCCCAAATGCCAACAAGAGATAAAAAGCAACCGGATGAAACCCTTTAAGTTGTCCGAACAGTGAAAACGGGTATTTTTTTGACTCGAAAAACACATAGGAAATAAATAAAAGAAACCAGCAAAGGGCAAACAAGACATGCCAAGGACTACCTGAACTGAATGGTGTTGCAAAAGCTATAACCAAATAAGCTGTGACTACAGGATTTTTGCCCGGAACAAATTGTTGCTTTTGCGGATGGGGTTCAACATCAGACATAAAATTTAACTCTGGCTTTATACTGTACATACTGGTTGTCTTGAAGACCAGTATCTTGCACACATTTGAGACTTATTGATTATTATTCAATCATGCGTTTAAAACTACCTTTTTTCTTTATATAACCCGGCTATTTTTATGCTTTCCATAAAAAGAGAACAAAGCTATATCTAACAATAACTAATAACCTGTTTTGTCAAAGATACCCTCAATAACCACAGATTCACCTATATGCGGCAAAATAAAGTCAGCATAGGCTTGCTGTTTCTTATTCCAGTAAGACCAACGATAATCCTCAAGGTTTGATCTCGTTAATTTGACTGTCAAACTATTGGGCTTACCTTTGTACAGGCTATTCACAGTAATCGTCATTTCTGGAAAGACATACATCTCGCCAATATGCCACTCATCACGAGAACTACGAATTAATCCCATAAGATGTTGCGTTAGGTATGCATAATGCCCCGCTGCCCTGCCTGATAAATCACCCACTGAAGATGCATCAAACTGGAAAGCAGGATCCGCCACCAATAATAATTGACGCTCACTCACTCTGGTTAAGGTCATTGGATAGAATGCACTGGTTAATACACGCAAACTCGATGGCAGGGCTTCATTTTCGCTAGTTACATAGTGCGCATAAAATGCCAACCAAAAAGGCCTGAAGGCATTGATAACCACCACTGGCTTGTCATCAATATCCTTTACCCCCAAATCGATATAACCATAGGGTTTGTCTGGCAATGGCGCTGTTATACTGTTAAAGACTGTCATGCCCGCCAATCCCAGGGAAAAAAGGATATGTGCAAATAATATGTAGGTGCATATTACATACAACAACCAGCGCTTTATGCCAAAGAATGCCTGTTGAGCTGTAAGACGTACAATAAATGCCAATACAACAGAAAACCCGACAAAGGGTAAAATCATAACTCTCGGAGCTAACGCAATAGTCAAGCCTGGGATCAATGAAAAAATACTGCCTAGCAAGAAAAATTGTAGCGCAGGTTCTTTTTTAAGCAACGGCCATAGAAGCAAAAAGATTGACATACCGGAAGCCAGACCCAACACTGCAAACCCCTGCCGGATATCAAACCGCACCTGGCCAGATACGATATCAATGCCCGAAATCAGCTCAAAGAAATTACCCGGTAATCGATACAGCGCAGAATGGAAAAATAAAAGCGGCTCCCGACCGGGATCAATATAAAAGTCGACGCCATGGGCGCCATAACCCTGCGATTGATAATAAAGTTGCCACGCCACTATCAATATTGCAAAAGGTGAAATATGCACAATGCGCTTAAACCATGACCTCTGATCCAGCGTAAACATATAGGCACCCAAATAGGCGCATATCGCAATCACAGCTTCAGCCGATAATGCAGCCAGCAACAAAAACAGGAAACATATCGCATACCATAATCGGCTCGTGATACTCCGGTGATAGGCATAAACTGCAAAAAATCCCAGGGCTATTACCATCAACATGCTTCGCGAAGCAATCCACGTCACTACCTGAAACATGCTGTGATCAAGCACAACCAATAGCAGAGCCAGTAAAGCCACCGGCTTTTCAACGCCTACTCCCCGATACAAACCGTAAATGGCCATAATGCCCAGCAAATACCAGAGCAGGCTAACACCGTGCATTATGTGCGTGTTTTCTGGCCAGAGCTGGTAATCGATATAATGCGTAACTGTCGCCAAGGGCCTGAAAAAATGCAGCAGCGCATCCTGGCTTGCCCACCATGGCAACATGCCGAATTTCATCATGGGCTCATAATTGGCTTCTGCAGGATCAAAAAAATTAAACTGGTCGCTCAATAGCTCCTTGAAATTACCGACACCGATGCCATCCAGAAGACCTTTTTCAGCCAAGGCATCAGATCCGAGAAAATAGGCTTTATGCACATAGTCATCGGCATAAAGCCCACCGGTAATCGTTGTTCCACTGTGCAATACCAAAGCCATCAGGAAAATCAACCAGAATGCATAAGGCTTGCACGCAAAATTTTCCAGAACACGATACATCTTCTGCATATTAAATATCCACGATCGCTTCAAACTCACGCAGAGCCTGTTGATAATTATCTGCCTCGGTAACCGCTCGCACCATCGCCACCGAACCTACACCTGTAGCCATCACCGCTTCTGCCCGCTGTAAATCAATACCGCCTATCGCAACCACAGGGTAAGCAGAGCCAATCAAGTCTACCCATTGTTTAAGCTGCGCAAGCCCTTGCGGTGCAAATGTCATCACCTTGGTCGTTGTAGAATATATCGGGCCAATTGCAATATAACTGGGCTTCAGGCTATGTGCACGAGTGATTTCATACCAGCTGTGTGTGCTGACACCCAGATATATTCCTGCCTGTTGTATAGCCTGTAAATCAGCAACATCAATATCTTCCTGACCCAAATGCACGCCATAGGCTTTATGTTTTATCGCCAGTTGCCAATAGTCATTGATAAACAGGCGAGCCTGGTATTGCTGACCGATAGCAACAGCTTGCGCAATCATGGCATCCAGTTTATCAACTGCAATATCCTTGACCCTGAGCTGAATGGTTTTTACCCCAGCCTGCAAACAACGCTGCAACCATTCCAGTGAATCAACGACCGGATAAACACCCAATTGCAATGTGTCCAGTCGGGGGAATTGCAATGCCTGCGGCGTGAATCGCGGAGAAATCAATGGCAGGCAATCCAGAATTGCTGGAAAACCGCAATGCTGCAGCGGGCCTTTTTGCGCCTTAAAACAGAAACCTGATACCAAACCCTGATTGATATAAGCTTTGGCCAACACACAGGCTTCGAGCAGCGAATAACCTTTGGCTAACGCTGAAGTAATAGCTGAACTCAAGGTACAACCTGTACCATGAGTATTGTTCGTATCGACTTTGAGTGAATGCATCCAGAATACGCGGCCATCAATTACACAAAGATCAGAAGCACTGTCGTTATCAAAAAGACTTTCACCCCCGGTAATCACCAATTGTAATTGATGCTTTCGCGCTATCTCGAGGGCATTAGCCTCGAGTTGTTCGGGCGTTGCACTCATCACATTAAACAGGGTGGAAAATTCCTGCTGGTTCGGCGTCAATACATCTATCATCGGCAGTAAATGCTGATAGGCGGCGCTGTTATCGATCAATTGACCGCCACTGGTTGCCCGCAAGACAGGATCACAGACAACCCATGCTGTGCTGCTTGATAATTTATTCACCAATGCATTCACCAGTGTTTCATTGCCCAGCATACCCAGTTTGATGACCGCAGGCGCATAATCCCGCTCAAGGGCTTGCCATTGCTGGTTAAACACTTCAATATCAACACAGGATACACTATTAACACCTGTACTATTCTGCGCAGTGACTGCCGTAACAATATTACAGCCATGCACACCAAAATCATGAAAGGTAAGGTTATCGGCCTGGATACCGGCACCGCCGCTGTTATCAGAACCGGCAATAGACCAGACAATGGGTTTGGAGTTTAGCACAGCCATATTCAACCCTGATGCCAAAAAGGCATACCCAGCGTCGGCGTGCTGGGCTTGGCTGTTTGACGCTCAGGCATAGCCCCTGCCAGATACGCTGAACGCCCTGCTGCTATCGCCTGCCTGAATGCCCCGGCCATCAACACAGGATCACGCGCCTCAGCCACTGCGGTATTCAACAACACGGCATCATAACCCATCTCCATCGCTTGTGCGGCATGCGATGGCAAACCTATGCCGGCATCCACCACTAATGGCACATTCGGCAAACGTTCACGAATCGTTTGCAAGGCATAAGGATTCATCAAACCCTTGCCGGTTCCAATCGGCGCACCCCACGGCATCAATACCTCACAACCAACATCAAGCAGTTTCTGGCACAACACCAGATCATCAGTGCAATAAGGGAAAACCTTAAAGCCCTCTTTTATCAATTGTGCAGCGGCTTCTAACAGGCCAAAGGGATCTGGCTGCAAATTATATTCATCACCAATCACTTCCAGCTTTATCCACGAAGTGGCAAACAGGTCACGCGACATTTTCGCCAGCGTCACCGCCTCTTTGGCCGTATGGCAACCAGCAGTATTCGGCAACAGGGTACAGCCCAGTCCCTGGATAAAATCCCAAAAGCTTTTGCCACCTTCTTTTTCCGGCGATTGCCGCCGTAAAGAAACAGTCACAATATTGGCACCTGATGCAGCGACCGCTTCCGCCATCACTGCCGGCGAAGGATACAAAGCCGAACCGATCAGGAATCGGCTGGAAAATGTTTCACCATAAAAACTGACTTGATCATTTGTCATGGACTAACCACCCTGTACTGGCGCCAATACATCCACTTTATCATTTTCCTTGATAGTGAATGTAGCATATTCGGAACGTGCTACAAATTCGGCATTGACCGCTACCGCAATTTTATCTTTATCAAACCCGCATACGAGCAATAACTGTTCAACACTGATGTCGTCAGCAACAGATTTTTTATTGTTATTGAGTGAAATTATTATCATGCGGTCAACTCTTTTTTATAAGCCTGTTTATCAGCTACCTTTTTTTCACATACTAGCGCCGACCACACATTAACCTTGCCCACACCCAGTATGAACAAGGCCTGGGTAATCACTGAAGGTGATAACAAATACCCATGACGATATAAACCATTGACCGACAAGCACTGCCCATCACGTTCTATTCTGGGTAAATTATTACTAAAGGCTGGCCGGCAGCGTGCAGTCATCGACAGAATTTCTGCCTCGCCAAATCCGGGATGTACGCTATACAGCGCTGATAACAACTCCATACTGGAACGCACTGATACCGCATGTTCGGAACTGCTTTCAATTTGTGTAGCACCAATCACATATTCTTGGCCCGGTTTAGGGGCGATATATAATTTATAGCGTGGATGCATTAATCGTACTGGCCGCGTTAGATTCACCTCAGGCGCCTTTACACGCAACACTTCACCACGCACACCACGTAAATCGGGCGTTGATGACTGCGCACCAAAACCACGGCAATCAATGATCCAGTCATTGCCTGCACTGTGTTCATCATGGAATCTTGCAAGATCAATCTCGCACTGGCTATGCCATTCACCACCCAATTGCTTGATGCGCTCAGCCAGTGCTGTAAACAAAGCCGCATTATCCAGGCAACCTTCTTCTTTCAAAAAACAGGCATTATCAAATCGCTGTGCCAATTCTGGCTCCAACTCTAATAATCTTTCTCTATCAACTCGTTCGACTTTAGCCTGGTTCACCGATGGATGTGCTGACAATCGATTAATAAAACGCTGGT
>CAZTZY010000105.1:0-8659 GCA_964617765.1 uncultured Spongiibacteraceae bacterium | reverse complement strand
ATAATCGGCTTTTAATCTTCTGAATAAGCGGCGATTAAATTCACTAATGTCTGAATTGTCAGGTTTGAATTCACGACAATGTAAATCAAATCGAATCATTAAAACCTTGCTGTGATGGGAAAGCATACAATCAAGCTGATTAATCATCGGTTTAAGCATGTAGGTATAACAGCCGGTATATCGTGAATCCACAGGCCATATATTGCCATTTACTTCAATGTACTTTGCATGATTGATGTATTTCATATTGAAGGTCAACTGCCTGCTCAGCCCACAAGGGGCAGTGTTCGCAGGCAGTCAGGGGGTGCATAGGCGCACCCCCTACGAAACGACATAAGAAAACAAGTTTTCTAAGTCTTATTCTACCCCCCACGCCTCAAAGCTGGGCGCTTTGATAGCCTTACCAAGCTAGAGCAATATTGTTTGTTATTTCTTTCATAATATTTTTTTAAACCCCTATAGATAATATAAAGTACCGAGCAATTTTTTAGTGCTGGAAAAGCTGCCACTGTACGCCGCGTATGGCGTTGAGCTAATGTCCTTACCCTTTTTGTGTGTGTAAAAAACCTACCTATTGTTCTCAAGCCGTCTCATTTATTTCGCTTCTAGTAATGATGTTGCTTGCATGATTAGCACTCACCAACATTAAGAATGGCGAATTTAATGAGATTTATGCATTGTCTTCGCTGCGTAAACGCAAAATGAAGGCATTGATTTCTTCGGCTTTCCATACAGTTGTTTTTGCGCCAAGCTTGATGGGTTTGGGTGCTTTGCCTTCTGCGACCCAGCGCCACCATGAGCTTTTCCCGATTGGGATGAGATTAAGTATTTGGGGAAGGCGTAAAAAACCTTGCGTTGCTTGTATTGGCTGGGTAAGTAGTTTTTCTTGATTCATTCTGAAACACCTTGAGATTTGTTAGGGTGTTTCTGATCTTATTGATTAAAATTAGGAATAACACAACAGGCAGGGAATATTCCCTTTTTTCATGGAATATTCCCTTTTATATATTTTTTTGCTTCAAGAAGATAACGTGCTAATGCATCTTCTTTTATAGGTGCAGCAACTCCTTTATCTGTCAATGCGGCTATAATGATCAGTGCATCTCTATCAGGTCGGCCTTTTAAACCACCAGTTAGTGCTTCAGATAACGCCAAAATAGTTTGTAAGTAATAGGATTTACTTTTGGCATTCGGCTCTTTCTCACCATTGTCTAACTCCATTGAAGGCTTAGTATTAATAAACTGAATAAGATCATTTTTAAAAATATGTAATTCAGTTTTTTTCATGACAATATTTGGTGATTTATACAAAAGCTGTTTCCGGCTTTCACTTTCTGCGTAAGCTGTTTGTTGTTCAA
Organism: uncultured Spongiibacteraceae bacterium; assembly: GCA_964617765.1. GTDB lineage: Bacteria > Pseudomonadota > Gammaproteobacteria > Pseudomonadales > DT-91 > CAZTZY01. The sequence continues at coordinate 7,301 of CAZTZY010000105.1, read as the reverse complement.
AAAATCGCATAGTTGCGTAAACGTCATCACTCAAATGAAGTTCAGGTGTTTTAATACTGATGTCATTGACCATTAAAAAATGCCCGGCATCCATTTCAGATAGCGGCATGAATATCGCCGAACCTTGTTGAATAAAGCCTGATTTATCAAGAATAGATAAATCTTCAGGTTTTAGTGGATTGTAAATTGGTGATGGAAGTTTCCAGTAAATCTTGATGATTGCTTGTTCTGCAAGTTGTAATAGGATTTTTTTATTCAGCCCAAGATCAGAAAAGTGATTTGTGACTTCATCAAGATTTAAAGCTGGCGGTAGTAATTCGTATTTCATAAGCACTCCCTTTTAAATGCTCCCTTTGTATTGCAGCATCAACAGACAAGGGTTATCTGCTTTCGGGTGGCCGCCCTAGATGCTACAAATGATGTTTAAATGTCAGTTTTGAAGGTAGCGTATATAACAGTATTTTCCTTCATTATTTCGTCAAGTAAGTCGGCCCAGTCTTGAAGAATTATTTTTCGTTGTGAGAGATATTCTACATGAGCATAGTTGCCAGCTAATCCCGGTACTGGATGGCTGAGAATTAATTCAACGATTTCATGGTAATGCCCTTTTTCGCGCAATTGAGTGCTGATAGTGTGGCGATGGTCGTGTATGTGGTAATCGAGTATATTGGCTGCTAGAAGAGCTGCCTCATGCGTAGTATCAACGCGATCACCACCCATTGGTCTTCCGGCATTTGTACGCATGGGTAATACCCATTCGCTTCCGCAGCCTAATCTTTTCAATTCTTCAAACATTGCTATCGCTTGCTTTGGAAGCATTACTGTATGAGTTTTTTTACCTTTCATGCGGATTCCGGGTATTGTCCATTGCCCAGTGTTTAAATCAAATTCGCTCCAATTAGCACCGCATATTTCGTTTTTCCTTAACCCTAGCATGAGTAACAAATGCAAAGCCAATTTATAACCCAAATATGAACTGGATTGGTAAATGGCAATTAAGTATCTTTTGACCTCTGGAAGCGTAAGGAATCGGTCGCGTTTCTTTCTAGTGCCAATGCGAGAAGGCTTTATTTGTCGAGCCGGATTTGTCGTACACCATTTAGCCTCAAGCGCATAATCATATATAACTCTAGCCCAGCCATATGCATGAAGAGCAGCCTGCTCCCCTCGGAGTTCTCTAACAGTTATAAGGGTTTCACGTAATACAGTGTCGGAAAGGTCATCCAATGCAAAATTCTCGAAATTAGGCAGTAAATGTACTCTGACGGGTGACCAGCCTTTGTTTGGATTTTTCCATTTCCTGTCTACATACTCACTTTTGTAGCGAGATGCAGCTTCACCAAATGTCATGCGGTTTTTTAATGCCGTTTCTTTATTTATTTGTGCAATATGGGCTTCAATTTCTTTAAGGCTATGACCTTCAAGTACCAACTGTTTCGCAATGCTGTTGTTTAGAACTTCCTTGGGATTTCGACCTAGTTCAACCAACTGTCGGGCGACATAATGGAGCTTTCGGGCGTTATCAAGGCTGATTTCAGGGTAATTGCCGTAGCTTATTTTGTCTTTAATGCGGTTGATCCGAAATTGATAGCGCCATAGCCTCGTTCCTTTTTTTCGAACAACAAGACATAAGGCATCTTTGTCGGGTTTTTCATATTCTTTGCCAGTAGCTTTTGCGGTACTGCATGTAGCGTCAGTTAAAGCCATTTTTGCCCCCTATTTTTATATATTTCCTTTTTTTGATACTAGCAGGGTACACAATGAGGGGCAAGTTTTGAGGGATTGCTTGGGATTGGATTGGACGAATCTGCATAAAAAAACCCGCAAAAACAATAGCTTATGCGGGTTCTTGGGACTGCTAGAGATGGGTGTAAACCCATCCGTGTATTAGCAGCTATAGTACATTTCAAACTCTACTGGATGTGGAGTCATATTAACGCGTTGAATATCTTTTCTTTTCAGTTCGATATAAGCATCAATCATGTCGTCATCGAATACTCCGCCCGCGGTCAAGAATGCACGATCAGCGTTCAATGCATCCAGTGATTGCTCAAGACTGGATGAAACTGTAGGAATAGCCAATGCTTCTTCAGCGGGCAGGTCATACAAGTCTTTATCCGCTGGATCGCCAGGATGGATTTTGTTTTTGATGCCATCAAGACCAGCCATCAACATGGCAGAGAATGCCAGGTAAGGGTTAGCAGCTGGATCAGGGAAGCGAACTTCAAGACGTGCTGCTTTAGGGCTTGAACCAACAAACGGGATACGGATAGAAGCAGAACGGTTACGTGCTGAGTAAGCCAACATAACGGGAGCTTCAAAGCCTGGTACCAGACGCTTGTAAGAGTTGGTTGAAGGATTGGTAAACGCATTGATTGCACGAGCATGTTTGATGATGCCGCCGATGTAGTACAGGGCAGTTTCAGACAGGTTGTGGTAAGCGTTACCTGAGAAAATGTTGGTGCCGCCTTTGCTCAATGATTGGTGAACGTGCATACCGCTGCCGTTGTCGCCGATTAATGGCTTAGGCATGAAAGTAGCAGTTTTGCCGTATGAGTGAGCTACATTGTGCACGCAGTATTTCAGTACCTGAACTTCGTCAGCTTTCTTCACCAGGGTGTTTGGACCAACGCCGATTTCGCATTGGCCGGCAGTAGCAACTTCATGGTGATGAACTTCGATAACCAGATTCATGGATTCCATCGCGTTACACATAGCGCCACGCAGATCGTGCAAGCTGTCAACCGGTGGAACCGGGAAATAACCGCCTTTTACTACTGGACGATGGCCAGTATTGCCTTCAGGGAAATCTTTGCCAGAAGACCATGCAGCTTCTTCTGAATGGATTTCGTAGCTTGCGCCAGAAATGTTGTTGTGCCATTTGATAGAATCAAAAATGAAGAATTCTGGTTCTGGGCCAAACAGTGCGCTATCTGCGATGCCGGTCGATTTCAGGTAAACTTCTGCGCGGGCACCTACAGAGCGTGGATCGCGGTTATAGCCTTCGCCGCTGATTGGATCAACTACAGTACAACGAACGATAACAGTGGATTCGTCAGTGAAAGGATCAACTAAAGAAGCATCATCATCAGGCATAAGGATCATGTCGGACTCATTAATGCCTTTCCAGCCAGAGATTGAAGAACCGTCAAACATTTTTCCTTCTTCGAAAAATTTTTCGGTGACGTCTTTGGCGGGAATGGTTACGTGTTGCTCTTTACCAATAGTATCGGTAAAACGTAAATCAGCCCATTTGGCTTCGCTTTCTTTAATGAGTTTTATAGTATTCGACATGATTGTCCTCCGGGTTTAAATAGGTTTTTAGGCTGCGCAGCCAAGGTGTTTTAAGCTGGCTAGCCAGCAAGAATCTAGAACCGCACGATTATAAACAGATTGTTTCGGGAATCTAGTTTTTTACCGCTATGCAGCCAATATAAATATGGGCTGGTTCAGACTAAAAACTGAATTGCAGGATATGTGCCAAAAATTAGCTTTTCTGTAGGTTATTGAAATACGATATGTTTTTAAAAGCCCATCGAAATGAAAAGGAATGCTGATTTTTCTGTCGCTCCATATTGGTGCGTAAAGACTTTATGAGTTGCACCAAAATAATGCATTTTTATTTTGGTATACTTAAAAAATTTAATATCCAGAGTGTTTATTATGTTGTTCGTCATCAAATTCTTTCCTGAAATTATTATTAAAAGCAAACCTGTGCGTAAACAAATGAGCAGGCGCTTGCAGGATAACCTGATTTCAACGTTACGTCCTATTGACCCTAAGGTAAGAGTGAAAATGGATTGGGATAAAATTACGGTTGAATTGAAAGATAATTCAATTGAGGTTGGGCAGGAGGCTTTAGCGGTACTAAAAAATACATCAGGCATATCACTCATTCTTGAAGTGGCTGAATATGAATTTTCCAGTCTTGATGATATCTGTGAAAAAACTCTCGAAGCATACAAGGAAAAATTGACTCATATGCGATTTGTTGTGCGGTGCAAGCGAGTGGGCAAGCATGACTATACATCACATCAGGTGGAGCAATATGTCGGTGGTTATTTACTTGAAAATTCTCAATCAGCGGGTGTCGATTTGCATCATCCTGAAGTCACTGTTTTTATAGAGATACGTGATAACACCTTGCATGTAGTAAAAAATCGTAATGAAGGTCTGGGTGGATTTCCTTTGGGTGAAGTGGAGCCGGTATTGTCATTGATTTCAGGGGGCTTTGATTCGCCAGTAGCCAGTTATCTGATGATGAAGCGCGGGTCGCCTACGCATTTTTGTTTCTTTAATTTAGGCGGCAGGGAGCATGAGTTAGGTGTTAAGGAAGTCGCTTATTATTTATGGCAAAAATTTGGTGCTGGCCGGCGAATTAAATTTATATCGGTACCGTTTGAGCCTGTTGTAGCGGAGATTCTGGAGAAAGTGGATAATTCTCAAATGGGCGTTATTCTTAAAAGAATGATGTTGCGTGCCGCGGAAAGGCTTGCGGCGCAGATGGAAATAAAAGCGTTAGTCACGGGTGAGGCCATTGCCCAGGTGTCAAGCCAGACTCTGACCAATTTGAGTGTCATTGATAGCGTGACCAATACACTGGTATTAAGGCCGCTGATTGCCAGCGATAAAGAAGAAATCATACGTATCGCCAGAAAAATTGGCACTTTTGAATTTGCCGAACATATGCCGGAATATTGTGGAGTTATTTCAGTAAAGCCAACCACGAAAGCAAGAATTGGGAAAATCCTGGCAGAAGAAGAGCATTTTAATATGGCATTGCTGGATGATGTCTTGGCGCGTGCGCAGTTTATTAATATAGATGAAATGGCATTGCAAAGTAATAACCCGGTGGATGTTGAGATTCTGGCAGTTCCATTGCCTGATTCAGTGATTATTGATGTGCGCAGTAATGAAGAGCAGGAGCGCAGGCCATTGATATTGGCAGGGCAGAATATTGAGCATATTCCCTTTTATAAATTACATGTTGCATTTGCTGAATTGGCTAAAGAAAAACGTTATTTATTGTATTGTTCGAAAGGGGTAATGAGTCGTCTGCATGCGGCGCATTTGCTTGAAGAAGGATATAATGTGGCGGTTTACCGACCGCCACATCATGTGCCCAATAATTAGATCTCCCAGCGCCATCCTGCGGTGTATTGAATCTGGCTAAGATCATCGTATGCTTCGGTGCTTTGGATATTGATAAAACCCGCATTACCATTTTTCAACTGAAAATTAAAGCCGGCGCCAATGATATAGTACTTTTTATCCGCATCGTTCGTCGTCAGGTTAAAGCCTGCATCGGTAGCAATATTACCCACAAAACGACCCGTGACTACGTTGGTGCTATCGTCCAGCTCTTCTACGGCATGAAGGCTTATCATGGGTATGATTACCCCTCTGGAGGTCGCCACTACATACTGAATGTTAGTGCCTAGTTTTATTGAGGTTGAGTCTCGCGCCTGATCGCTAATTTGCAATGCATAAATGGCACCTGAACCCAGGCCTGTGCTTGAAGGTGTTTCAGCATAGGCATCAGTTTTTAGCTTTGCTTGACTGAGTTGCAAGAATGGAATAATGCCCCATGCCTCATGTGACCATTGATAGCCAGCACTGGCAGAGAAGGCGGTTTGGGAGCCAGAAAAATCGGAGCTGAATGTTTGTATAAATGGAATAGGACAGCCCGAGCAATCTACATGACGTTTCTGGTCATAGGAATCGTTACTCAGGTTAACGCTGGCATCGAAATACCAGTTTTCAATATAGTAACTGCCATAAATAATCATGGCAATATTATCACTGTCCAGATCTCCGGCATTGTTGCCATATTCTGCAGCCGATTGTGATATGTTGACAGCCGCTCCTGCAATCCATTGATCGCTAATGCGATAGTCCATTCCTAGCGTAATGGTCTGGGTGTCTGCATCATGGCTATCTTCTATGGTATTTGCACGCTGTTGCGATTTAATGGCAGTGCCATTCAGGAATAATCCCAAGCGACCATACTCACTCATATTTTTTGTGGGTTTTTCTGCGCTGGCGTCATTCATGGTAATGGAGTTTTGAGCGAGTAACATGCCCTTGTCCAGCCATTGCTGGCCATCAAAAAATTGCAGGTTGACGGCATTGCCTTCATGGCCATTTCGCAGTTGATTTAATCTGGAGCGTATATTTTGGGTTGAATTGAAAATGGCAGACAGGCTCATGTCTAACGAAATATCTGTGTTTTTCGGCGTTACGTTTTCCATGAGCTCTATAAGCTCTTGAGATACGGTTTGTCGGTCATTCATAAAATCTATAAACAGTTGATCGCATTGTGCTTGAAGAATGGGGTCGTTGCCAATGCGATTCAGGCAAGTCCAGAAAGAATCATTAATGGCGATTTCATTTTCAGATAAATCATCAAAACGACCAGTGTTAATCATTTGGTTGGTGATATCGGTATCATCAAATTTGAACACGCAATCCCCGTCGTAAGAAGTACCTCCAGCGCCAGGATTTTTTGTGCAGTTCATTGTCATTACGGTTTCAAATCGGGCATTGCTTAATTGGCAACTGGAGTATTCTGCCCCCGACATTTCGTCATAATATAACGAACAACTAAAATTGAAGGGATCGGGACCGGTTGTCACTTCAGTAATCAAGTTACCGCCCAGATTACATCCGATGGAAAAGTCGGGATTCACATAGCAGTCTGAATTCAGCTTTGGACTGGAATCGATAATATCGTAGACGCTTTCAGCAAAATCATTAAGTTCTTTCACGCCTGATATTTCAATGTCCAAAGATTCAGGCAGGCATTGATCAATAAAGCCAGCAGTGAGCGGGTTTGCTATGCTTTTACAAGTAAAATAAACATCTTCTGCGTGCGCCCGTGAAAGGTTAAAAAACACCAATAAACAACTTGTAAAATAGAGTATGCGTGAGATTTTAACTATTTCAAGAAAGTGGTTCATCATGTTAACTCCTTTAAAGTGGCCGATTTACAGACCTTGCAATGCTGGGTGTTGATTATGGTCATTGAATTGACAACGCTATTGTAAAAATAGCGATTAATAAAAGAAGCCATCATCTGAGGTTAGATAGTAATCATATTTTGTTGCACAGAATAATTAAATATGAAGTTTTGTTATTGACGGTTAGATTTTGCAGAACAAAAAGGGATATATTTTTGAGTACAAGGGTTCGGGAATAGGCTTGTTGTTCTATTTTTCAGGAATAGTATGACAAACTGGAACTCATTCATTTATCAATAGGGATAACAATTGCTTCTATTGAAACGCAGAATAACTGTCATT
>CAZTZY010000104.1:0-8881 GCA_964617765.1 uncultured Spongiibacteraceae bacterium | reverse complement strand
GTATCAAACACGCACGCGCAGCATTGAAGCCGGAAACCGAATTGGGTTTTCATGGGCACCATAACCTCAGTTTAGGTGTTATGAACTCGTTGGCGGCTGTTGAGGCGGGCGCTAACCGTATCGATGGTTCCGTTGCAGGTTTGGGTGCTGGTGCCGGTAATACGCCGCTGGAAGTATTTTGTGCAGTAGCCGATCGTATGGGCGTGGAAACCGGTATTGATTTGTACAAAATCATGGATATTGCGGAAGACCTCGTCTTCCCGATGATGGATCATGTGATTCGGATTGACCGTGATGCCTTAACTTTGGGTTATGCGGGTGTATATTCGTCATTCCTGTTGTTCGCCAAGCGTTCTGCTGCGAAATACGGCTTGTCATCACGCGATATATTGATTGAGTTAGGTCGTCGCCGTACCGTAGGTGGTCAGGAAGATATGATTGAAGATCTGGCACTGGATATGGCGAAAGCGGCCGGGAGGATTTAGCTCGGATTTGATTCTTATAATTGATATAAGAGTCAAACTCAATAAAAAAGGGGCAAAACTTTAGGGTTTTGCCCCTTTTTATTAATGGTTTTCTATAAAGGTAATTCGGTAGTAGGTTTTCTGGTCACAAGTTTGAATATGGATTTTCTAAAGCTGGGTATAAAAAGAATCGCATATAGCATTCCACCTATCGCACCATAAATATGAGACTCCTTGGCAACATTACCGCTAACACCATAACTGGTAAAAAAAATCAGGTGAAATTTTTCTTCTAGAATTTTCATCCAGAACAAGACAAAAATAAGGATAAAAAAACGCGGTTCTTTATGGGCTATGGCCATGGCTCCAATCAGAATCCAGCCATGCAAAACATCGGAAAATCCCAGATAGCGGTCGTAAGGAACTTCAGTGTAATACATCGCCAGACTGCTAAAAACAGCGACAAACACGAAGCTCAAAGGCCAATGCCAGGCCGCCACATCATCACGGAATACGACGATGCACATAACCAGACCGAGCATGTTCATGGCATAATGTTGCCAGTTTGTATGGATAAGATGACCAGTGACTAAACGCCATAACTCGCCGTTCCGTACATCAGCAAAACTTAAAGAAGCCCATTCAATCCCCGAAGTTGCCTGAAAGACCGCAGCAATCGCCAGAAAAACCGCGCAAATCAGGGCCAGGCAAAGGTAATGTTTCTTGATTTCCGGTGTTAAGTGATACATAGTTCTTTCCTGATTTTTGAGGCGGTGTTGCATTGTAAACACTAATCTTGCTATAAAAAACTAATAATAAAGAAGTGCTTTGTGATTGTTAATAGACACAAAGTTTGAGGTTGCTCAGGTTGAAGATCGAAATGATAGTGGCAGGCATTATTTAGTTAGGCTTCAATAATACATAAAAATCCGGGCATTTGAATTATTTTGCTACCAAGTCGGGTGGTTTAATTCTTATAGATTTAAGCGTTCAGCGCTTGATATGAATATTACCAATCAATATAAAAACCAGGAGAATGACAATGCAGGTAAAAAGTTTAGGTTATGTCGTAGTTCAATCTACCGATAAATCAAAGTGGTTAAATTACGGCACTAATATTGTAGGTATGATGGCTGCGCCCAGCATGCCAAATAATGGTAATGTCTATTTGAAAATGGATCAGCGCTCATTTCGATATGCCATTGTTGATGGGCCATTTGATGGTTTGTTATATGCAGGCTGGGAGCTTGAAAATGAAGCGGCATTTACTGCTGCAGTAGCGGAATTGAAAAGTAAAAATATTCCAGTTGAAGTTATAACAGACGCTGCTGTTTTAGCATCTCGTGCGGTATCAGGACTGGCGCGTTTGGCTGATCCATCTGGCAATCAATTTGAAATTTACTGGAGTAAATTACCGGCAGATCCAGTGCCATTTAAATCGTCACTCGATGTTAAAGGCTTTGTGACAAAATCAGCCTCGGGTGAAGATATGGGGCTTGGCCATGTTGTTCTGCATGCCCCCATTGATTTTGAAGGCACACATACTTTTTACAAAAACATCGGTTTCCTGGATGCAGACATTACCGATATGAGCGCAGAAGGCATGGGCAATATTTATTTCATGAACTGTAATTCACGTCATCACAGTCTGGCATTGTGGAGCTGGGGCGCACCAACACCAGAAACCAATTTTGCACCTAGCCCAGCCTCTAAGGCACCAGGATGTGTGCATTTAATGGCTGAAGTGTCATCGTTAGGTGAGGTAGGTAGCTGTCTTGATCGTGTTAACGAGCAAAAAATAATGATCATCTCAACATTGGGAGAGCATATTAATGATGAAATGACATCTTTCTATATGTTAACCCCGGGTAACTTTGCGTTAGAGTTTGGTTTTGATGGTATGCAGTTAGATGCAAATCACCAAACGACTCATAATACCAAGGCCAGTAAATGGGGCCATAAGTGGAATGGTTGATAAACAACCGAAGCTCGAAAAAAAGGCAGCTAAAGCTGCCTTTTTATTTGTGGCGATTAAATTTTTTACCGTGAAGCATATCCAACGACACGCCCGGCACTAATATCAGTCTGCATTTTGGCACCACTGAAGTATGTGCTGTTATCTGTGCCATTAAAAATGGTTTGCAACCATGCTACAGCATCACGCTTTACAATGGTGGGTACATAAGAAACCAGAGTGGGCAAATAACTGGCGTGAGCTGCAGAGCCCATATTGATATACGTTGAAATACTGGGTGTGCCATTAGTGCCATTACCATCACTGCCATAATAAAAATAGTAAGCATTGAATTCTTCTGATGGATTCGTCAATCCATCAGGCTGTGAACGGAAAATCAGACTCGCTGCCTGAATATCCTTGACGACACCAGTAAAACCGCGTCCAGGATTGGCAGCTACCGGATAGTTGGCGCAATTGTCCGGAGAAATGGTGCAAGGTGGACCACCGGCGTTAGAAGGATCCATGGCAATAACAACTTTTATCCGGCTATCCAGGGCGGCTGCATAGAAGGCTATCTTCCCGCCCAGTGAATGCCCCATGACGGCTATTTTATTACTATCAATCAATGCACTTACGTCGCTGCTATTCAAAGCGTAATTGATGGCTTCAGAAGCTTGGGTCGCCTTGTCTGGATGCATGCCCAGTGAAGTGTCTGCTGAGGTTTCAACATAATCCATCCCGATGACAACATACCCATGGCTAGCCAGATGGTTGGCGTAAACTTCGTAATCATAATAATGTGCTGAAAAGCCTGGCAATAAAATCACAAGACCAAGAGAATCATTAGCGAAACTGCCTATCGGGGAATAAATCCTTGCAGGAACATTGCTGCCTGATGTGGCGGTATCAAAATCAGCGATTCGCTTGCTAACGGCATAACCGCCACTTTTTTCCAGAGGGTCAGTGGCATCAAGCACAATGGGTTGGCAGCCGGTTATAAAACCGCAACAGAACATAATGAAAAACAAATACTTCTTTAACATCAACATACTTATATACCTTATTGGGTAATCCTGAAAATTAACCCGTTTTTCATTATTCTACGACGATAAGTATAGATCAGATCAAATTTGCGGACGATTAATTGCCGCAATTATAAAGTTACATACTCTTTTTCTTCACTCAACGTCTCTGGAACATCGGTAATGTTCATATAAAACTGGTTATGCCATTGCCGTAATTTATGGATTGGGCCGTCACCTTCACACAATACCGGGTTATCGACACGCACCTTATTGTGCCAAATGGCGACATCGGCCAGAAACGCTTCTGTCGTCGATTTAACATATTGGTGCATGATTAGGTCATTCAAATCCCTGCTAAAACCAGGTAAGCGCTTGATCATCAAGCCAAATCGTAAATCGAAGCTTTCTTGCGTTACCGGCACATGGGAAACCAGTAAGCGCGATTCCAGTAAAATACCGGATTTTGAAGAAGCCATGTGTGTGGTCATTATCGCTGGGCCATAATAAGTGGCGCGGCTTCTCATGCTATCGGCATTCTCCAACAGCTCGGGGTCGCCTTCCATAATCTGCGTGAACATATGCCGATCAAGGATATTACTGAAGCTTTTGGCGGGAGCATTATGCACCGGGGCAAAATGGCCAATATCTGCCATATTATCAATCAGTTCACGGCAATTGTTGTGAATGCATATTTCACTGATATGCCAGTCAGACCATTCATCGGAATAATACTCATCAACCACCGGTGGTTCCTGCTCGGGAATCGGCGGATTTTTTTCATGGTCGTGCCATACATACAGCAGGCCATTTTTTTCCAGGGTTGGCCACACGCGCATTTGTGCCTTGGCAGGAATATTTTTAGCGTAAGGGATGTGATTGCAATGACCATCGGCACCCCAGCTCCAGCTATGGAACGGGCAAATCAGGTTGTTGCCATTCACACAGCCCTTGCTTAAATCGGCACCCATATGCGGGCAATAGGCATCAAGGATATGCACCTGCAAATCGGCACCACGATAAGCCACCAGTTTGGTTCCAAAACAATTCAGCTCAACGGGTGTATCGCTAAAATTGCGGGATAAACCCAGACAATGCCAACCGCGCGCGTAACGGTCAGGGAAAGGGGCAGCTTCAATGGTGGCGATTAACAGGCTCATGATGTACATCCATCAATTGTGGCAAAGTCACAAGTCTATCGGTTGAAGATGGGAAAAATATGATGTAGATCAAAGGAGATGGATTGCAGGTGATGATTAACCAATAAGTCATCAGGGGTTAGCTAAGGATGCTCTGCATAACTCCCTTTTGTCATTCTGAACCCATTCGAATAACTCAGGGTATACTCCGTGAAGAATCTTTTGAATTCTAGTAGTTAGATTTCTCACGGAGTTTGCCCTGAACTTGTGAGGGGTTCGAAATGACAGTTACTCAGAGGATCCTTAGATAGCTATATGATTAACGGCTAGGCTGATTGCCAATGTAATCGCATAAGAACCGAATAATAAAAGGATAAACGGTTTTTTATGGCGCAGGTTTTTCCCTTGGTAAATAAGGAAAGATTTACTGCACGTATTGCCAAACAAGATAACCAGAATCAGCAACAACAAATCAATATTTTGTGGATGCAAAGACCAATCCGACAATGTAGCCGCCAACACCGCATGCGCTTCAAAAAACGAAATCAGCAAGGTGCTAATTTCGCGTGAGAATCCCAGTTCAGTACTAATAAAGTGCATAACCGTAACAATAGCAAAAATCAGCAGCGACAGTTTGGCAACATTCTTCCACAGGATGGGATGGTCAATTTCCAGATGCAGGTCGATGGTTGCCAATGACGGGTTTTTGGGCGAATGCAGGTTAAGTAAAAACAAGGCGACGATAAAAAAACCACCTTGCAAAATAAAAGGCAGGTAATAAATAGCGTGGGTCTGGCTGGAGAAAAAAGCCAGAATCAGAATGCATTCCACTAACATGGCCAATAAGGCTAATAACAGGGCGGGGAATAATTGTTTGTCAGTGAGTTGTGAAAACTTCGGGTCATTCAGCATTTGCAAAAATACCGCAGTGCTGGAAATGAAACCGCCCCAAAACCCCTGCAATTTAACACTGTGATGTTTGGCAAACAGATGGAAGCTGATAAACCCTATCAATTCCAGGCTGGCGACCAGCGGAATGATTTTAATAACAGGGAAATACGCAGCCAAGCCATAAAGCAAAGCTAAAACAAAAAGATCCCACCAGATATGCGCTTCTTTAAAATGGGATTTCAGGGGAGTGGGGTGTTCCATTAAATAGCATTGCCTTTTGCCCGTTAAATTGGGTGTCGAGTAGAGACATAGCAAGCTACGTCTCTACGGGCGAGAATTAAATGCGTATGCCGCCATCCATTTCAATAATACGGCCGGTGTAATAATCATTTTCAAAGATATACACAGCGGTCATGCCGATTTCTTTCGGTTCGCCCATTCTGCCTAACGGTATCATCGCGCTGAGTTTTTCCAGTGCTTCCGGTTTCATGGAGGCTACCATTTCAGTGGCGATAAAACCCGGGGCAATGCCGGCGCTGCGAATACCATAACGCGCCAGTTCTTTTGCCCAGGCGACGGTCATTGCGGCCACGCCGGCTTTAGCTGCTGAGTAGTTGGTTTGACCCATGTTGCCGGCTTTTGACAGGCTGGAGATATTTAAAATAACGCCTTTGCTGCCAAGCTCGATCATTTTGGTGGCAGCTTCACGGCCACACAGGAATACGCCAGTGAGGTTAACATCGATAACCATTTGCCATTCCTGCAGTGACATGCGTTTGGTAATCTCGCCATCTTTGGCTTTTACCAATAAACCGTCACGGGTAATGCCGGCGTTGTTGATCAGGCCATCCAGGGCACCGAAATCGGCTACCACGCTGTTGAACAGCTTCTCCACTTCGGCTTCGTTGCTGATATTGGCCATATAGGCCTTGGCATCACCGCCTATGGCTTTGCAGGTTTTAACTGCTTCTGCCAAACGTTGTTCATTCAGATCCACCAGGGCCAGTTTGGCGCCTTTGGCGGCAAAACATTCAGCCATGGCCAGGCCTAAACCTTGTGCGCCGCCGGTGATAACGATCACTTTATCTTTTAATTGCATGGTAAATCCCCTGTAAACAGTGCGTAAAAATAGTGCAGAAAATAGCCCGAAAAATAGCGCCGCATTATTACAGTATTTGCCAGTCAATGCGAGATTGCTGCTTGTGTTTGCCAGTCATGCCCCCATAATCTGCTGCATAAATATCAAGGAGCTGAAATGCGTTTTTTCCTGCCATTCATTTTATTATTGCCGATTATCGAAATTACCCTGTTAATCAAGGTTGGCCAGCACGTAGGGGTGTTGGCGACGCTGGGCCTGTTGTTTTTTATAGGCGTTTTTGGGATGTTTTTGTTACGGCAGCAGGGCTTTTCGACGTTATTGCGCGTGAATGAAAGAATCCAGCAGGGTGGTTTGCCGGCACAAGAAATTGTTGAGGGCGTGGTGATTGCGATGGGTGCGGTATTTTTGGTCATTCCCGGCTTTTTTACCGATATTCTCGCTTTATTCTGTTTATTGCCGCCAACGCGTTATTTGCTGGTGAAACGGTTGTTGAAAAAGGGTGTTTTTATGACCAGTCCCGACGCAGCCGGCCAGTTCTATAACTATTCATCCAGAACTTCAGCCGAAGATGTGATTGAAGGTGAATTTAGTCGTGATGACAGGCAGCGGCTGGACAAAAAATAGCCAATCTCGCGGTTTTATATTTTAGCCCTTGAAATAACCCCATTGCCCCCCATATTAAGGCGTCAATAACCCATTAACGTTCACTTTATAAAAAGAGGAGTATCAATAGATGAACATTCGTCCACTCTATGACAACGTAGTTATCAAGCGTAAGGAACAGGAAGCTGTATCAGCCGGCGGTATCGTATTGCCAGGATCTGCAAAAGAACAACCTAATCAGGGTGAAGTAGTTGCAGTGGGTGAAGGCAAGCTGTTAGACAGCGGTGAAACCCGCAAATTACAAGTAAAAGTCGGCGATAAAGTGGTGTTTGGCCAATATTCCGGCAATACCATTACTGTAGGTGGTGATGAATTTATCATCATGCGCGAAAGCGAAATTTTTGGTGTGATGGCGTAATTTACGCTGTATCTCTTAATAACTTTTTACTGTGAATAAATAGGAAAAGAAAATGGCTAAAGAAGTGAAATTCGGTGATGACGCTCGTCAAAAAATGTTGGCGGGTGTAAATATTCTGGCAGACGCAGTGAAAATTACACTGGGTCCTAAAGGTCGTAATGTAATTATTGATAAATCGTTTGGTGCTCCTACCATCACTAAAGACGGTGTATCGGTTGCCAAAGAAATCGAACTGAAAGACAAGTTCGAAAACATGGGCGCACAAATGGTGAAAGAAGTGGCTTCACAAGCTTCTGATGTGGCCGGTGACGGTACTACCACGGCGACAGTGTTGGCACAAAGCATTCTGAATGAAGGCTTGAAATCAGTGGCTGCCGGTATGAATCCTATGGATTTGAAACGCGGTATCGATAAAGCTGTTGCTGCTGCTGTTGAACAGGTTAAAGCGATGTCGAAGCCTTGTGCAGATAGCCATGCTATTGCGCAGGTAGGTACTATTTCTGCCAACAGCGATTCTGCTGTTGGTGGCATTATTGCTGAAGCTATGGAAAAAGTCGGTAAAGAAGGTGTTATTACTGTTGAAGAAGGTTCTGGTTTGGAGAACGAACTGGATGTAGTTGAAGGTATGCAGTTTGATCGCGGTTACCTTTCTCCTTACTTCATTACTAACACTGAAAGTATGACTGTTGAAATTGATGCTCCATACATATTATTAGTCGATAAAAAGATTTCTAATATTCGCGAATTATTGCCTCTGTTAGAGCAAGTGGCAAAATCAAGCCGTCCATTAGTGATTGTTGCAGAAGATGTTGAAGGTGAAGCACTGGCGACATTGGTTGTTAACAATATGCGTGGCATCGTTAAAGTATCTGCCTGTAAAGCACCGGGTTTTGGCGATCGTCGTAAAGCCATGTTACAGGATATCGCTGTATTAACTGGCGCTACGGTAATTTCTGAAGAAGTAGGCCTGGATCTTGAGCGTGCTACTTTAGAGCATTTGGGTACAGCAAAACGTATCACTATGGATAAAGATAACAGCACCATTATTGATGGCGCTGGCGATGCAGCCCTGATTGAATCACGCGTGAAAGAAGTGCGTACCCAGATCGAAAATACCACTTCTGACTATGATCGTGAAAAACTACAAGAGCGCGTAGCTAAACTGGCTGGCGGTGTTGCTGTGATCAAGGTTGGCGCTGCTACCGAAATGGAAATGAAAGAGAAAAAAGCCCGTGTTGAAGATGCGTTGCATGCAACCCGTGCTGCGGTAGAAGAAGGCGTGGTGCCT
>CAZTZY010000103.1:0-9070 GCA_964617765.1 uncultured Spongiibacteraceae bacterium | reverse complement strand
CAGAATCACTAGCAGACACCCGCTCAATATGCACCGTATAACTTCTTGATTTACTGGAAATAAAGCATGAAATATACATAATAATTGCTATAATAGTATCAATTAATAAATATTTATACATTTAAATGATACCTATATGACAAATATTGATTTTTTGATGCCTGGGGAAGTGCCTGCAAAAGTAGCCGGGAGTTTCAAGCGCTTGCGGCTGGATAAAGGCCATAGTCGTGCCAAGGCATCGTTATTGACCGGGGTGCCAGAACCTACGATCCGCAAGTTTGAAACCACCGGGCATATTTCTTTTCGTCAATTGGTGATGCTGAGTCATGTTTATGGTGATTTGAATGCGCTGTTGGCATTGTTCCCGGAAACTTCACCGCAAACCATGAATGATCTGTTATCCAGACGTGAAGGTGTGCATCGGCAAAGGGGGCGCTCATGAATCCGCTCAGTGTGTATTTGCATTTGAGGGCTGAAACAGCTCCGCTGTGTGTGGGTCGCCTGGCTTATCAATCGGGGCTGGCATATCTTGAGCTGGACAAGGATTGGGTGGCCAGAGGCATTAATATTTCCCCGGTCAAACTACAACTCACAGACCATTTGCAGGAAGCGCCACGAGTGCCTTTTAATGGCTTGCACGGTGTGTTTGCCGATTCCTTGCCCGATGGTTGGGGATTGTTATTGATGGATCGCTGGCTGAGAAAACATAATATTCATCCGGGGTTGATAAGCCCTGTTGAGCGCCTGGCGTATATGGGTGATCGGGGGATGGGCGCATTGACCTATCAGCCAGATCAGGGTTTTGAATGCGATGAATTACAGCAAATGGTGTCTATAGCGGAGCTGGCAGCGGATGCACAAAGAGTATTTCAGGGTTCATCAGCAGAAGTCACTCGCCAGTTGTATATGACGGGTGGCTCACCGGGCGGTGCCCGTCCCAAAGCGGCGCTGGGTCTTAAAGGCAATGAAGCTGTGGCGAATACAGGAAGTTTGCCGCAAGGTTATGAGCATTGGTTAGTGAAGTTTCCAGCGGGAAATAGTGCTGAATCCAGATTTGAAGGCGTGACAGAATATATTTATTCCGTTATGGCCAGGCAGGCAGGTATCGAGTTTGCAGACACTCGCCTGATTGAAGCGGCCAGCAGTGAAACAGCCGGGCAGTTACCCTTTTTTGCGAGCAAGCGTTTTGACCGTGATAACCATAACCGCAGAATACATATGCATAGCCTGGCAGGGTTGGTGCATGCCGATTTTCGTTTACCCGATTCTGATTATGAACTATTGATGAAAGTAACAGCGTTTGTGACGAAATCCCATCAAGATATGGTAGAAGTGTTACGGCGGATGATTTTTAATATCCTTGCCGGTAACCGCGATGATCATACTAAAAACTTCAGTTTCCTGATGACTGAGCGAGGGGAGTGGAGTTTGTCACCGGCTTACGATGTTACATTCAATACTGGCATCAATGGGCACCATTCCATGTCTATTCATGGTGAGGGTGTGAATGTTTCTAGACAGGCCATCCAGAAAATAGCTGATCTGATTCCGCTGCCATCTGCCACGGTAGATGAGATGATTGCTGAATGTGCAGAGGCATTATCGGCCTGGGCTGGTTTGGCGAGGCAATATGCTATTCCATTAGCCAATATTAGCGAGATTCAAGCATATATCGAAACCGGTGTGCGAAGAATAAGGTATTAGCAGTCGTGAAATTCGATTAGTGTAGAGACGTAACATGCTACGTCTCTACGGTAAACATAAAAGATCACGCCGAACGCGAAGCCTTCACGCCCGGCACCACAAAAATCGCCGCTAAGGCACAATGATCAGACAAGCGACTCCACGGTTTCCCCGAAAGCACTTCTGCATCCACCAGTTCCAGGTTACGGTAATAAATCCTGTCCATCGGTAATAGCGGCCATTGGCTGGGGAAGGTTTTTGCGGGTTTTTCATGTAAGGTGCTGTAGGCTTCTTTTACTTTCAGCTCTTGCTGGATTTTACGGTCTATATCGAGGTTCCAGTCGTTAAAATCACCGGCAATAATCAGCGGCGCTTTTTTGGGTATTTCTTTTTTTACCACTTCAATCAATGTTTGCAGTTGCCGTTGGCGTTCGAGCGAGAACAGGCCAAGGTGTACACACGCAAGGTAAACGCCATTTTTGGTTTTGCCCATTAACAGGCCGCGCTGTGAAACCCCAAACTGTGAGACATCGATATTCTTGTGTTCCACAAACGGGTATTTGCTGAGTATGGCATTGCCATGGTGGCCGTTGTCGTAAATGGCATTCTGGCCGTAGGCGTGGTGGTGCCATACGCTGTCGGCAAGGTATTCAAACTGGTTGCGCAGGTGCAGGCCGCGTTTGCGGTGGTTTTCGCCCATCACTTCTTGCAGGAAAACAAAATCGGAATCGACCATGCGGATGGCTTGGCGAATGTCATCGAGCAAAAACTTTCTGTTAGAGGTACTGAAGCCTTTATGGATGTTGTAGGTACAAATGCGCAGTTGATTTTTTTGTTTCATAACCAATACCGGAACAGGCGAAACCAGCGCGCAAAAAATAAGGTCAGGGTTTGGTGGTTGATATCGTCCAGTGTAATGACTTTTGAAGATTCCATGTCTTCAAGCAGGCATTCTTCCAGGCGTTGAATGCTTGCGGGTTTCGATAGCACAATATCAAGCTCCAGATCATGGTGAAAGCTGCGGTGGTTCAGGTTGGTGCTGCCCATCAGGCATTTATCGTCGATCAGCATTAACTTGGCATGTAATACAGAAGGTTGATATTCGTAGATCTTCACGCCTTGTTGTAACAGTTTTTTGTGGTACGTGCGGCTGAGCATGGGGACAAAAAATACATCGGAAATGGCGGGTAAGATCAGGCGAACGTCAACATCGTGTTCACGGGCTTTTTTGATGGCGCTTAATACTTTATGTGTCGGTGAAAAATAGGCACTGCATATCCAGATGCGGTGCTGTGCATTCCGGATGCGTCGCACTAACAGGTTGTTGGTGATGCGTCTTAGTACATCGGTAAAGTTGGAGCGTATTTTATGCAGGTAAAGTTTTTTGCTGGCCAGCGTTTTTTTATCAAATAATACATTAAACGATTGCACTATAGTTTGCAGGTTGTTATCGATAATTTTTACACCATAATCGTGCCAATTCTCACCGCCATTTTTGTGGCTTAAATGCTGTGCCGAGATGTTAAAGCTGCCTGTCCATAAACATTGGTTATCGATGATGCACAGTTTATGGTGATTACGATGGTTGGCGCGACGAAAGAAATACCAGAATTTGTGCAGCATATTGCCTTCTTCATTTGACCAGCGAAACACGTTCAGGGCAAACGGGAAGGGATGAAAGATGCGTAACTCGATGTTCTTGATGTTCAACATGGCAGCGATTTTTCTGGCGTTGAAACCGGAGCCCAGGCCATCAATCATCAGGCGAATTTTTACCTGGCGTTGTGCGGCAGCAATTAAAGCATCGATGATTTTTAGCCCTAACACATCCAGTTCAAATATATAAAAATCCATGTCAATACTGTGTTGCGCTTGTGCTATGCCGGCTAACAGGTTATCGAAATACGCTTCGGCACTGGCAAAAATTTCTTCCTGTTGCCAGTCGTTGATATTTCTGTAGGCAGTTGAGCTGGGGTGCATAATTATTTCAGTCAGTATTCAGTGTATTTTTTGGCGCTGCCTTTCACTTTATCGGCAGGATAACGTGAGGCATTAATGGCCATTTTCTCATTGATGGCTGTGGCCATATCAATGCCTAAAACATCACTCAGGCGAATAAGATACAACATGACATCGGCCATTTCATGGCGAATCTGTTCCTGTTGTTGTGCATTGGGTGCACGGCTTTGCGCTTCAGTTAACCACTGGAAAATCTCCAGCAGTTCGCTGGCTTCAACGCTAATAGCCATGGCCAGGTTCTTGGGTGAATGAAACTGGTTCCAGTCGCGTTCATTGGCGAACTGGCGCAGTTTTTCAGTAAGGTGTTCTAAATCCAGGGGATTGCTCATAGGCCAAGACTGCTGTTGTGAAGTAAGTACATTACTTGTAGCAGAATCGGTGCTGGAAATGAAGAAAAATGCAGGAAGGTGGGTAGTAAACCGGTTAAACCCTGCGCCATATCAAGCAAGCCCTGCAAGCTTGCCTGAAAGCGCCATGAGAAAATGTTACGGTAGGGGTTGTTCGTTGCTGTCCGGGCTTGGACTGTTTTTTGGTTCCGCCGATTCGACCTGTTTTTTGAAAGCATCGGCAGCCATGTTTTCAAGCTCTCCTGGCGTAGTCGCCTGTTTTAACAGTTCGGCGGTAGTAGGGTCAATGCCAACAGCTTCAGCAGCTGCGCCGGTCGCTTTATCAATAGCCTTGTCGATGATCTTTTCGGGATGGATCAGCAGGTCGAGTTCTTTTGGTAATGCCGGTGCCACTTTTTCAGTCGCTTTGCCGACAGTTTCAAACAGCAAGGTGTGGACATCGCCTTTCAGCAACAATACGACCATCTGGTTGGTTTCGCTGTTATAGACAAAACCGGCTTTTTCAGCGAATTGTGGCAGTGGGGTGTAGCGTGAAACGACATAATACAGCGGTCCTTCTTTTTGAATGGCTGAAGCAGTATTTAATATTTTCATGGTGGCATCGTATTTGTCACCGAGTAAATCCTGCATACGGCCCTTGATTAACGGGTGTTCAAAAATTTTAGCATCCAGTGGGCTGACGCCGACAAATTTTTCAAACAATGAATTGATGATAGATGCCTGTGGGCCCATCAGCAGTGTGCAAGAGGCAAGCGCCAGACAAAAGGCAGCAATAAGGGTCAGTTTTTTCTTGCTAGTGGTTAGTTTCATGATGGTCTGCTCGTAAATAGGGGTGCAATTGGGTTGTCGCTGTGCTCAAAAGCGCGCAGATTTTAGCAGTAATCACTATTAATGAAAAATCATCATTTCTAACTGTTGCCGAATAATACGGTCGCGCTATTATCAGCTACACGACCTTTCCCAATAACTGTTTTCCAGGAGATAACATGGATACTACAACCTTACAAAAAGCCGTAGATCAATATATTGAAGCCTTTGCCAAGGCTGATATCAGCCTCATTCAATCATTGTTTGCGGATGATGCTACAGTGGAAGATCCGGTAGGTACTCCGGTGCGAGAAGGCATGGCGGTGATTACCGAGTTTTACAAGGGTGCATTTGAAGCAGGAGCAAAACTGGTGCTGAATGGCAAGCCGCGTTGTGCGGGCAATTCCGTGGCATTCAGTTTTGATGTGATTATGGGCAAGATGAAAATCAGCCCGATTGATGTATTTGTTCTCAATGAGGCGGGTAAAGTGCAAAGCATGAAAGCCTATTGGGGTCCTGACAATATGGCTTGATGGTTGTGCCATCACTGGTGATTAATAGTTTTCATTCACTAACAATAAAAATTTTGTTGAATTTATTATGATGTCTTATAAACAACTGTTGGATATGGCTGCGGGAACGGATGAGCAGTTCGGCATGGAGCACAAGATTTTTAACTGTGCCATTGCTGTTTCTATCGTTACTTTGGTTCCTGCATTTTTCTTTATGTTGTTTCAGGCAACATCATGGGTGCTGACTGTTTCTATTTTGGTTGCCAACGCTTTGTATTTCTATATTTACTATTTGTGTCGCTTTGCCAATCAGCTAGAAAAATCCGTATTGGTTTTTGTTATCACCGGTGGCCTGTTGCTAAACAGTATGTGGGTGATTGACAGGGGTGTGGATGGCAGTGCGGCCTTTTTTATATTTATTGTTATTCTGGTGATCACCTTTACTTCCCAAAAGCCATTCAAGTATCTGGTGGCCTTGTTTATGAATGTGCTGGTGATGAGTATTCTGGATGATTATTTGCGTGATTTTATTACAGTGAATGTTTATTCATCTGAGGCATCGAAGATGGCAACCTTGTTATCGGCAATTGTCTATCTTTCGATTCTGGCATTGTTATATAAAGGCCTCATTCATAAAAAAATTGATACCACTAATCATGAGGTGATGAATCGCCTGGTGCATGAAAGTTCTGTGGTGAATAAAACTGCGGATAGTCTGGCTGAAACTGGTGAGAATTTATTGGCATTTTCCTTACAGCAAAAAACCGCGACAGAACAACTTTCTGTGACTACGGAAGAATTGGGTGCTACGGCACACCAAAATAGCCAGCTTGCCAGTTCTGCCATGGCTGCTATTAAAAATACCGAACAAAATATTGTACAAAGCAAGGATATTATTGATGCGTTAACGTTATCCATTGATAAAATTCGGCAGTCGAGTGAAGAAATTCAAACCATTAATAATGTGATTAATGATATCTCCTACCAGACTAATATTTTATCGTTGAATGCAATGATTGAAGCTTCCAGGGCTGAAGGCGGAAGCGGCGGTTTTAAAGTGGTGGCACTTGAAGTGAAGCGTTTGTCAGAGCGTTCAGCGAAAGCTGCAGACAGTATTAATAAACTGTTAGGTAATAATTTTAATTATGTGCAAGAGGGCGTGAATCTGGCCCGGGTGATGAAAGACCGTTTTCAGGAAATTGCGGCTGCGATATATCCCTTGACACAAACCATCCAGAATGTGAATGACTCAAGCCAGGAACAGCATGAAGCGATTCGGCAAATTACTACCGGGATTGATGATATTGATCGTGCGGTTGATCAAAATAAAAAGCTGGTAGGCGAGGCTTCTGCCCGTGCCAATGAGTTAAGGATGAATGCCGCATCATTATTAAATGTGGTAAATACATTTGAATCTACGATGAAAGAACAATAGCGCGCACGGGCATCATTTTAAAAGTGCCAGGGTTCTTATTTCAGGGTTGTTGTTCTTTCAATACCGGTTTGTTGGCTTTCAGCTTGGCCAGTTGCTGTTCTAACAGCTGGGTTAAGCGCAATGATGCACTTTCCATATCCTGGTCATTTAACCCGCGTGATTTTTTCAATAAATAATCGGCATTCATGATCAGGTAATTCAGGGCATCGTAACTTGATTCATATTCTGCAATGTCATCCAGGGTGGGTTCACAGCGTTTCGCTTGTTCGGCAAGTTCATTTAATTTCTGGATCTTTTTTTCTTTATCTTTTTGGGCGACTTCTGTTTTGAGAGAAACAGGTGGAGCTAATTTCGCAGAAGAGGTTGATTTTATTTTAAGCACTTCTTCAACGGTGGTGGGTATGTTCTCTTCCTTGTTTCTGTCTGCATAGCTGATTTCAGGTTCTGATTCCGCAGGCGTTTCTTCTGTAGTGAAATTGTTAGATGCTTCTATGGTTTCAGGAGGTATTGTATCGATGGCATTATTGGTAATAACAGGTTTTGTAATTGGTAAAGCAGGTAGTTGATTAGTACTTTTCGGTTTTATACCTTCAAGTTTTGCAGAGTTGTCTTTCAGTTTAACGGCTTGGCCGCGAGCTTCAATTTTGTTCAAGAATAACGATCCTATTCTTGTTTTATAGGTAACATAGATTATGGCGTCAGCACCTAATGCCTCGCCTTTTTCCGCAAGAATGATATCCACTTGTTCTTCAGTGGGATTTTTGGCAATGATACTGGGTTTTGATACGCTGGCTTCGACCCAGCCGAGCAATGTGAGTTTGTCGGGGCTTTCTGTGATTTCCCCAACATGGATAACCGGTTCCTGCCCACTTAAGTAGGTAGAACTGAAGGTGGTTTTGCTGTTGGTTTTGTAGGTGGAGCAGCTGCTGATAAAACAGGCTGACAGGAAGATAAGAATGAGCTGTTTTTTCATGGAATGTCTCTGCTGAGCATAAAGTCGTCAATGATGGGTTTAGTATACGAATAATTGCCAGTGGATTACACCGTTAATGAAAAATCGATGCCACCCTCCGGGATGCCATTAATGAGTAATTCCATGCGGTGTAATCCGGAATAGTATTGGCGAGTGGTAATTTTTTGGAAAGGGTGTTTTTTTTGCAGGGTGATGCTTTTACCTGCGGGCAACGTCAGGGATTTCAGTTTGAAAACTTTGGCGCTGCTACTGCCATTGGCTTTGACATGATGAATAGCATAATCAATCACCAGGCGCTGATCTTCTTTTGCTGTTGAGCTTACGGTGAAATGCATATCCAGGCTTTCTCCCATATGCAGGTTATTATTGGAAATGCCTAGTTTGTTGACCTTTATTTTGGGCAATGTGGTATAGCCGAGTAAATGTAATATTTCGGGGTGCCCGGATTTCACCAGGCTGCGGGTAGCGTGACGAATAATCCATTGGGTCTCTTTACTGGCATTTTTTTGCCAGGCCAGACAGGTTGCAATGACAATGTTGGCGTTGTCTTTGGAAATATCATTAAGATTATTCGCTACCGAACGTCTAACGTAATCGCTGGGATCATTTTTTAGTGTATTCAGCAGCGGTAAAATAGGTTCTGGATCTCTACATAAAAAGGGTAAACGCGGACCCCACGGCAATCTGGGTCGAGACCCTTCAGAAACCAGTCGGCGCACATGTTCATCGTCATCGTTACACCATATTTGCAGGTGTTGATAGGTGATATCAAAATGGTTTTGTAAAAACGGTCGAATGGCAAATTCAGCAGAAAAGAGCGGGGTTAATTCCTTGAGCACGGGCAGCGCGAGTTCGGGATGGTCTATGCCATAGACCCCGATATAATCAATCACCGGCCAGGCTGTAAAGCCAGTGGAGTTATTCCAGTTTTTTCGCAGTTTCTTGAAAACAGGCACGGATTTTTTGAAATCCTGTGGTAAATGTTGATGCAAGGCTTCAATGATATGATGAACCCGTTGTTTTAATTCCAGTGTTTCCAGTCTGTGATTAGCCGTTTTGATGAAAGATTTTGTATCAAATGCCGGCATGCTTTTGGAGAAAGCCTCAGCAATGTTATGAATGGATTGTTTATTAATGCCATCTTTCATTAATGGTTTATCTGTCATATTACACCCCGTTGTTATTTTGTACGCTTCCGCCAGCTTCTATTCTATAGTAGCCGGGTGATAGGTGAAAATAATCTATGCTTTTGTTAATCTTGTTTTTTTGTAAAGGGAATCCTCATGAGCTTGAA
>CAZTZY010000102.1:4021-9318 GCA_964617765.1 uncultured Spongiibacteraceae bacterium | reverse complement strand
TTCTTCACGGCATCCAGGCCTTCTTCGGTGATCACTGTTTGCCAGGTGTTATCGCCTATCCTGTCGGCAAAGGCATCGAGGACGCGGCGGGTTTTGGCCAGTGCATTTTTTTCGCATTGCGATACAAACGTTACCATCATGATGCAATGCTTTCCCAATCATTTTTCAGGGCCATGTTTTTTACTTCTTCAAACATGAAATCGAGTGCCTTGTGCTGGGTGAATGCCTGCAAGCATTGCTGGCGGAATTCCTGCTCGGTGGCTTTTTCCTTCGCCGAGATAAACGCCCACGGCAATATCAATGCATCCTTAACCAAATCAGCTATATCAAACACCAAAGCTCCTCGCCGGGTTTTGCCGTGCATAACAGCAAAGCCGTGGGGAATGCCCAGCACCCATAATGTGGTTGCTGCCAATCCATAAGCCAGATAGTTACCGTGATTCAAGAAGGCGTTGGCGGCATCGTCAGCTTCGCGTGTTCTTATAAAATCGCCATGTTTAGTGATATTAGCCGCTATTTTATATAACTGTTTGGTGAGCTGCGCTTCACCTTGCAGCAGTTCGGTAACATTAGTTGCCTTGTTTAATTTCTGGCGGCAATTATCTAGTGCATCGCTGATGGCTGGATTATCAGCATAAAAGCCTTCTTGCTGTAAATCGCGGTCTTTGCTCCATGCCTTTTGCAGAAAGGCCAATCTGGCTTGTTGAAATTGTTTGGCAGCTTGCAGGCGTTTATGGTCTTCAAACCAGAATTGCATCCAGCCTTGCAGGTATTCAGTGGGGCGGTATTCACTTTGTGGTGTTAGCCATTCCACTTCATTGGCCATTAGCAGCGGTGTGCCGCCACCGCCACAAAACCCGACCAGCACACCGGCTGAGGCCAGCATGCGCATGGCGGCCTGGGTGATGGAGGTTCCCGTACCCAGCAGCAGGCAAGTGGTGTTTGCAATGGAGATATTCCAGTATTGGTTGCTGTCTTTGGCCTCGGTTAGGTAAAGCACACGGCCATCTTTCTGCATTACCCGGCATTTTTCGAGGTAATAGATATTCGCCCGCTTGGAATGCAGTATGGCTTTTAAATCGGTTAATACTTCCATTGTTATCCCTTCCCCTGAATTAGATGCGTTGAATTACCATGGCATCATTGGAGTATAGACTTTTTTTATTATTCCGTATTTGCATGATGTTCCACTGTAAATCTGTACCATTAATTCAAGCCGTCATCCATGAGGCATCGCTCTTTTAGACTGGATGCTGTTGTGATTTATTCGGGAGTTGAGGCATTGCGTCGATAAAAAGGTTGTCCAGAAGGGCAAGAACAGGCTTGCCCATGATGATTTTTCAACTATGCCTTGATAAACGTCTTGCGGTAATGTTTCAACTCGCCAATCGAATCGCGGATATCATCTAACGCCAGATGTGAGCCTTTCTTTTTAAACCCTTCCAGAGCTTCCGGCTTCCAGCGCTTGGCCAGCTCTTTCAGTGTGGTCACGTCAATATTGCGGTAATTGAAAAATTGTTCCAGCTCGGGCATATAACGCACGAGAAAACGCCGGTCCTGGCCAATGCTGTTACCACACATCGGTGAAACGCCACGCGGTACATATTGCTTTAAAAAGCTGATGGTTTGTTGCTCGGCCTCAAGATCGGTGATGACGGATTTGCGCACACGTTCGGTCAGCCCGGATTGGCCGTGCTGGTTGGTACACCATTCATCCATCATGCCCATCAGGGCCTCGGACTGGTGAATGGCCAGGGTCGGCCCTTCTGCGAGAATATTCAGCTGACTATCGGTAACAATAGTGGCCATTTCGATAATGACATGTTTCTCGGGGTCGAGGCCGGTCATTTCCAGATCAATCCAGATCAAGTTTGTGTCTGCTAGCATGTTTGGTTCCATTCTTTATAATGAAGAAAACCTGATTGTAACAAAGCCTTGGCTTAAGAGTAGATGCAAATATGCAAGTTTGCCCAATTACCGCAGATCATGTCTAAACGCCGGCTGAGCGATCAGCAAAAATCGCGCATCCAGAAGAGCCAGCAAACGCGTATCCACAATGCGGGCATGGCTTCGGCCGATGAAGAAAATACCCTGGGACCTGAACAACATGGCCTGGTGACCGCGCGCTATACACGCCATGTCGATGTTAAAGCGCTGGAAGGTGAACGCATCCATCAGCATTTACGCTGCCATATTCGGGCCAATATTGATGCCATTGCCGTGGGGGATAACGTCATCTGGCGTGAAAATTCCCAGGGCGAAGGCGTAGTTGTGGCAGTGCTGGAACGCCGTTCAGTGATCGAGCGCCCTGATGGACTGGGCAAACTCAAACCTGTGGCAGCCAATATCGATCAGGTATTCCTGGTTTTTGCCGCAGAACCCGAACCGCATCCAACCTTGATCGACCGTTACCTGATTGCTGCCGAGAATGCACATATTGAAGCGAAACTGGTTTTCAATAAAATCGATTTGCTGGCTGGCGAAAATCCGGTGCAGGAACTGATCAACACCTACCGTTCGCTGGGTTATGAAGTGTTCGAAACTTCCTGTCATCTCCAGCTAGGGCTGGAACTGATAAGAAATGCCCTGAAAGGCAAAACCAGTGTTTTTGCCGGACAATCCGGTGTGGGTAAATCCTCATTAATCAACGCCCTGCTGCCCGAGGTGGGTGCCAAAGTGGGTACACTATCAGATGCCGTGACCAAAGGCAGGCACACCACCACCACCGCGAGTTTGTTTGAACTGCCCGAAGGTGGCTACCTGATAGACTCTCCCGGCATACGAGAATTTCACCTGAGCCATTTTACACCCGAACAAATCTACCAAGGCTATCGAGAATTACACGATGTGTTAGGTCACTGCCAATTCAGGGACTGCAAACATAAACACGAACCTGGGTGCGGGGTAAAAAAACTGCTGGAAAATGGCGCAGTCAAAACCAGTCGCGTGCAAAGCTTACAATTTATCTTGCACAGCCTGACAGTAGCCTGACAATAGCCTAATAACAACCTGACAACAACCAACCAGACGAACGGATCATGATCGATTTTCACCTTTCCAAAATCCTCGCTAAAGACCTCAACATGCATTTGAGTGAGGTAACAACTGCCCAATCGTCGGGATTACAGTGGTATGCCCATCGGGTCACTATTGCCCGCCGCAAGTGTATTATTGCCATGGAATTGCAAAGCCGATATGCCATGGTATTTTGCGGCCTGACCAAAACTGAATTTGAATATTTCCCGGAAATTTTCCAGGATCGCCTGTGGCGCGAAGTAATTTCACTGTGCGAACTGGATGACGATGACGATATAGCTGAAATGTCAGAACTGGTATTAAATATCAGCGTTGAACAGCACTATGACACGAGCAACAACCGCAGCGTACAAAGCCATATTCGCCAGGTTGCCGATGAGCTTTCCTGGATGGTGGATAACGATGTTTACCGTTTGCCCATGAGCGGCACTGAAGCCTTTGCCTTTGGACTAAGCGCCAATGAAATGCTGCGCTCAACCAGCGAACGCAAGGATTATTTCCAGCCTTTCCTGGTGTTTCGCGATTTCTGGATCGGCCTGTTACAGCATGTGCGCCAGCAATCTGCTGAAAAATATACCTCCCAAAAAAAACAGGTATCTCCGCGTGAAAAAAATGACGCAAATAATGTCATTCGCGTCGATTTTACCAACAGGAAAAAACTGTAACCTTTCTATAGACTGCCATTCAGCCAGCTGAAACAGCCTGATTCCGCTGCACTCAAAACCTACTGCGAACGTCTAAGGAGCCGCTGTATAACTGTCATTTCAAACGAAGTGAGAAATCTAACTACTTGTATAAATAGATTCTTCACGAAGTTTGCCCTGCGTCATTCGAATGGGTTCAGAATGACAAAAGGGAGTTATTCAGAGGCTCCCTAAATGCATCGTAAGCTAATATTTTTTGCGCTGAATCGCCACTCAAATAATTCCCTTATCCTGCTGGGCCATGGCATTTGCGAAAATAAAAAAGGGTTCAATATGTGAACCCTTTTAAACTGATGCATTTTATTAGCGCTTAACGCGGACGAATACCCGGACTACCGCCACCTCGCATACCACCGCGTTTGTCTTTGTCTTCATCCATTTGTACCGTCAACCCACCTTTCGCTGCCTCGCCCATAAAATCGTGTTCGGAATCGAGCTTGATCATCAAACGTAAATCGTTAGCGGAATCGGCAGAGATCAACGCATCGTCATAGGTTACCTTGTTTTCCTTATACAGCTTGAACAAGGCCTGGTCGAAAGTTTGCATACCCAGTTCGCCGGATTTTGCCATCAGCGGTTTCAGTGCAGCCACATCGCCCTTGCGGATCAAGTCTGCGGCAAAGGGGGTATTCAATAACACTTCAATACAGGCATTACGGCCCTTGCCATCGGGGGTACGAATAAGCTGTTGCGCCACCATGCCTTTCAGGTTCAATGACAAATCAAGCCATAACTGCGCATGCCTTTCCGGCGGGAAGAAGTTCATGATCCGGTCAAGTGCCTGGTTAGCATTGTTGGCATGCAGCGTACATAAACACAAGTGCCCGGTTTCGGCAAAGGTCATGGCATGCTCCATGGTATCCTGAGAACGCACTTCCCCGATCAGGATAACATCAGGCGCCTGACGTAATGTGTTTTTCAATGCTGTTTCAAAAGATTCGGTATCAATACCCACTTCCCGCTGGGTAACGATACAGCCCTGGTGCGAATGCATGAATTCAATCGGGTCTTCAATAGTAATGATATGGCCTTTACTGTTTTTATTGCGATGGCCAATCATCGCCGCTAACGAAGTTGATTTACCGGTTCCCGTACCACCGACAAATATGATCAGCCCGCGCTTGGTCATTGCCAGATCCTTGATGATGGGTGGCAACTTCAGTTCATCAATATCCGGGATATTGGTTTCAATGCGACGCAACACCATACCAGCGAGGTTGCGCTGGTAGAATGCACTTACGCGGAAACGGCCCACACCCCGCGCACTGATCGCAAAGTTAAGTTCCTTGTCACGCACAAAATCCTTACGCTGGCTGTCGGTCATCACGCTTAATACCGTTTCACGGCATTCTTCCGGCGACAGTTTATTGGTGGTTACCGGCACAACCTTGCCATTGATTTTTATGCTGGGTGGTACGCCTGTCGTGATAAACATATCCGACGCGCCTTTTTCCACCATGATTTTTAACAGACGATCAATATCCACAATAAAACCTCAAATGATTAATCAAAATTCGCCGGTATTTTGGCCTTGGTACGTGCAATTTCCTTGGTGAT
>CAZTZY010000102.1:0-3921 GCA_964617765.1 uncultured Spongiibacteraceae bacterium | reverse complement strand
AGATCCCGCAACTCACCCACCAGGATAATATCCGGATCTTCCCGCAGTGCAGAACGCAGTGCCGCGCTGAAGCCGTGGGTATCGCGGTGAACCTCACGCTGGTTAACCAGGCATTTCTTGCTTTCGTGCACGAACTCAATAGGGTCTTCTATCGTCAGTATATGCTCATAACGGTGGTCGTTGATAAAATCGAGCATCGCCGCCATCGTGGTACTTTTGCCGGAACCGGTAGGCCCGGTCACCAGAATAATTCCACGTGGCGTTTCAGAGATTTGCTTGAACACCGGCCCCATACCCAAATCATCCATGCTCAATACTTTGGAGGGAATGGTACGGAATACCGCACCGGCACCGCGGTTCTGGTTGAAGGCGTTAACGCGGAAACGCGCCACACCGGGAATTTCAAACGAGAAGTCAGTTTCCAGGAATTCTTCATAATCCTTGCGCTGTTTATCGTTCATGATGTCATACACCAGGCTGTGTACCTGTTTATGGTCCATCGGTGGCAAATTGATACGGCGCACATCGCCATCCACCCGAATCATCGGTGGCAACCCAGCGGACAAGTGTAAATCTGATGCGTTTTGTTTTGCGCTGAAAGCGAGTAATTCTGTAATATCCATCTTCACCCTCGAAGGTAGTTCGTTATTATTGTTTTGCAGTGTCGCTTATCGCAGGCAGGCATTTAAAAAGCGCTAAAATAGCAGAACCTGGAACACTCACTCATGGCTCAATCGTATCTATGACCACGCTAGAACACAACATCACCCAACTTAAACTGCGAATTGATGCTGCCTGTAAACAGGCGCAACGTTCTAATAATAGCCTGAATCTTCTGGCTGTCAGCAAAACCCGTGATATAAATACAATTAAAGCTGCCTACGACCTCGGCTTACGCCAATTTGGTGAAAATTACGCCAAAGAAGCCGAAGAAAAAATCCCTTTTTTACCCAAAGACATCGAATGGCATTTTATTGGCCCAATCCAATCCAACAAAACACGATCCATCGCCGAACTGTTTCAATGGGTACATAGCATTGATCGTTTAAAAATTGCACAACGCCTGAACGAACAACGCCCGCCGCACATACCCCCGCTGCAATGCCTGATACAGGTGAACATCAGCAAGGAGCCGCAAAAAGCCGGCTTGCCTGCTGAGGAAGTGATGGCACTGGCAAAACACATTGCATCGATGCCGCATTTACATCTGCGCGGCCTGATGGCGATTCCCAAAGCCGAACAATCGACAGAGGCGCTGGCAAACGACTTTGCCAACATGCAGGCTTTACTGCGACAATTGCAAACCCGGTTTCATTCGGTGGATACCCTGTCGATGGGTATGTCGGCTGATCTTGAATTGGCCATTGCGCATGGCTCTACACTGGTGCGTGTAGGCACCGATTTATTTGGATTACGATCTTAAAACGAGAAAAACTATGTCGAATATACACACCACAAAAATCGCTTTTATCGGTGCCGGCAACATGGCCAGTGCCATTATCGGCGGCCTGATAACAAAAGGATTTAGCCATACCCATATCTGGGCCTCCGACCCTTATCAGGAAAGCCTGGATAAACTCAAAGCCTCTACCCACGTCTACACTAGCCAGGATAACAATGCCATTATCGCCAACGCCGATGTCGTTATCCTCGCCGTAAAACCGCAACAAATGAAAATGGTCTGTGCCGATATCCAGCAAAGCCTCACCACTAAAAAACCGCTGATTATTTCCATTGCTGCCGGTATCACCTGCGGCATGCTGGAACAGTGGATCAGCAAAGAGGCCGCCATTGTGCGCTGTATGCCCAACACACCGGCATTAGTGCTTACCAGTGCCAGCGGCCTGTTTGCCAATACGAATGTAAGCACCCACCAACGTGAAATAGCCAACCAGCTATTGGAAGCTATCGGCATTGTCAGCTGGGTGGAAAAAGAATCACTACTCGATGCCGTCACCGCCCTTTCCGGCAGCGGCCCGGCCTATTTCTTTATGGTAATGGAACTGATGATAGAAGCGGGCAAGCAGCTGGGGCTCGATGCTGAAACTGCAAAATCACTTACCCTGCAAACGGCATTGGGTGCTGCCAGAATGGCCATCAGCAGCGATGTTGATGCCAGTGAATTACGCCGCCGTGTTACCTCGCCAAAAGGCACCACCGAAGCTGCGATAAAAAGTTTTGAGGCCGATAACCTGCAGGCTATCTTTTTGAAAGCCCTAACCGCAGCCGACACCCGCAGCAAATCCCTGGCCAAGGAAATGTTAACGTAGGGGCGCATTGCATGCGCCCTGATTATTCAAATTGCGCAGTAAAAGGGCGCGTGCAACGCGCCCCTACGTTAGGTGACATTATTCGCGGTTATAAATCAACCACCACCCGACAGGTAAACGCATTGCTTCAGCGTTCATCCGGGCCGGTTTGGCAACGCAATTATTACGAACACATCATCCGCAACGACAATGCATATACCAGAATTGTCGAATACATTCAGAACAACCCACAAAAATGGCATGAAGACCGGTATCACCCGTAGGGGCGCATTGCATGCGCCCCAATGCAGCCTTAAATTATGACCTGATGTAACGCCAATCATGAAACCGGCGCGGGTGTTTACGTTCGCGTGATATGTGTATGTGATGTATGTGTGATCATGGGCGCGTGCAACGCGCCCCTACAGAATGACCGATGACATTCACAACAACCCGTAAAAAATAACCGTAGGGGCGCATTGCATGCGCCCTGAAATACGAACCTAAATTACGCCCTGTATCACCCATTATGAAACATTGCGCCAGCCGAGCTGGCACATCCAACACTCAAATACGCCTCTGCCGAGGCTACGATCACTGACCGCCACGCACTAACCGAACATAGAACGTGTTGTTCTTACTGAGCGCGCTCTCGAAACCGCTAAAAAAGTAAACGAACCAGGCGCTGGTATTATTGCCGGCATACGGCGACGCCGACCAATAATAATTACTTACCGTCGCGGGAAATATCGTGGTATTAATCGCAGGCGAATAACAGGCTTTTTCCGCCAGCGTGCCTAATTCAGCCGTAGTAGGCAAACGCCAATCTGTGTACCCAAATGTGCCTGCACCACCATTGGCGGTTTGTGCGGTTTCCAGTGCGGCCTTCCAGGTATAGGTGGTTGCTGTGCCTGTGGCACAGCTTGCCCCACTTAAGCCCAGGCTGCATTGCTGCCACATCAGGCCGGTTTCCTTGTCGGTAACAGTGGTTCCCACACCATTCACGGTATAAATACTGTCGGGCTTATTAATCGGTTGGTTGGCATTACAGGTAGCCCATGTCACGGTGCTGGCTAACAAGGTCAACAATGTGGCTGTGGCTTTCAGGGTGTTGTTGTTCATGGTGGTTCTCCTTAAATTTTCATCGTTTTTTTGAGTAGCGTTCATGGAATGGCTACATCACTCATATTGACCATAATCACTGACTGCTAAATGCTCCTGCATTAGCTGCAAACCTGACATCCTTGTCAGTAACCACCACGCACTAACCGAACATAGCTTATGCCGCTCTTACTGAACGTGCTCTCGCCACCGAAACCAAAATCAACAATCCATGCGTTAGCATTATTGGAGGCATACGGTGACGCCGACCAATAATAATTACTCACCGTGTTAGGAATAAACGTTGTATCGATGGATGGACTAACAGCATTGAGTTTACGCAAGGTTTTAAACTCTTCCGGCGTGGGCATACGCCAATCGGTATTGGCTCCACACAGGTTTTGGGTATTCACATACGCCACGTATTTTTGTGTATCGCATTTGCCGGTGTTGAAACAGGTACTGCCTGCACCGGCATCGGCTGTACCGGCATTACCGCCATTTTTGGTGCCATCGGAGTTATACCAGGTGTAGGTGGCATCCTTGTCGCGGTAATCGGCCGTGGATTTAT
>CAZTZY010000101.1:0-9500 GCA_964617765.1 uncultured Spongiibacteraceae bacterium | reverse complement strand
CCCCTTTTACTATCCGTGTTGAGTTATGCACTTCGCGGTTGAATCCGCCTTATTAAAAATTATTTATGGTTATAAGGGAGGATGTTTTTTCAGAAAAACTCTCTAACGAAAAATCAGTTATGCCAAACACTTCTTGCATTAAGTTCGTCTAGGCCTTAAAAAATCCTGACCTTGCAAGAAGCGCACGTGTATTTATTTTTCACCGGGATTTTGTTGGCCAGGAAGGTTTTGATTAAATGGTGCTACCCAGATAAGCATCAACATTCCGGGCACTGCCACTAAGGTGCATAACAGGAAGAACTCAGTCCAGCCCATCATCTCTACCAATATGCCACTGAACGCACTGGCTATGGTGCGCGGCAATGCCGCAAAGGCTGTTAACAAGGCAAACTGGGTTGCGGCAAACATCGGGTTAGTCGTTTTAGCAATAAAGGCGACAAAGGCAGCGGTACCCAAACCCACACCCAGATATTCCAGGCTGATCACTATCGCCAATACTGGAAGACTGTGACCCACTTCAGCCAACACCGCAAAGCCCAGAATAGTAATCATCTGTACCGCGCCAAATAACCACAGGGCACGATTGATACCGATTTTCAACATTAATATACCACCCAGCATACCGCCAATAATCATTGGCCATAATGCTGCGTGCTTGGCGATCAATCCTATCTCAATCATGCTAAATCCAATATCCATATAAAATGGCGTTGATAAAGCCGTTGCCATGTTATCTCCCAGCTTATACAAGAACATGAAAGCAAAAATTTTTAATGCCATACTCAAACCATTACGCTCGAGAAATTCCTGAAAGGGCTGAATGATGGCCGCAACCAGATCCAGTCGCTTTGGCATTTCGACAGCCACATCCTTAATCGTTAAGGTTAAGCCCAAACCTAACAACATAAATAAACCGGTGATGATAAATACAAATTCCCATGAAAAACCTTTACCCGCCAGAATCAACGACAAAGAACCCGGAATCAATCCAGAAATACGATAGGCATTCACATGAATACTATTACCCAGACCCAGTTCATTATCGGATAATAATTCACGGCGATAAGCATCCAGGGCGATATCCTGTGTTGCACTTAACAAGGCAATCACAAAACACAATGCCACCACCATTTGCAATTGTGATTCAGGATGTAAAAAACCCAACATCCCAATACTGAACAACAAACCCAACTGCGCAGGGATGAGCCAGGTTCGCCTGCGCCCAATGGAGGCCATAAAATAGCGATCAAGGAAAGGTGCCCACATAAACTTCCATGTATAAGGCAAACCCACCAATGCAAACAAACCAATTTCCGCCAGACTTACGCCACCATCTTTCAACCAGGCAGGCACCAGTTGCAACAATAGATACAAAGGCAAACCCGAAGCAAAACCGGTAAACACGCAGATCATCATGCGTCGTGTAAAAATTTGTTGCCAGATGGAAGCTTGCTGCACGATGATTCCTTAATGTTTCTGAAAGCGGTTAATGAATTCTTTAATGGATGAAATCCTGAAATAGCATAACATTCATTAATGTTGCGCACTTCTTACTCTAGCACAACTGCAAAATATTCTGGATGGTCTATTATTACCAACACCTGTGAACAGACTTCAGATTTTATACAACCATTGTATATAAACAAACCCTATACAGGGAAAGGATGCAATGACATACATTGAATGTAATATTGAACACAGTAAAGCAAACACTATAGCGAACATTAT
Organism: uncultured Spongiibacteraceae bacterium; assembly: GCA_964617765.1. Lineage (GTDB taxonomy): Bacteria > Pseudomonadota > Gammaproteobacteria > Pseudomonadales > DT-91 > CAZTZY01. The sequence continues at coordinate 7,772 of CAZTZY010000101.1, read as the reverse complement.
CGACAACAAATTTCTGAAAAACTACACTACACTTTAATGATTACAGAATGAATAGCCTATTGCCCTTACAGACGGAATTAACCGCTGGCTTGATAGCCTTCATTATCCACCTTCGGCTTCTACTTGATGAAACCCCTCTTGTCATGCAACAATTTGTTCACTTCTTAACCTTGACTCTTCAAGAAAGAATTCGTTTACCTCTGGCTACGGGATTATTCAGATGGCACCACTAACACATTGGCATATACTTGGCGCAGGCAGCATGGGTTGCCTGTGGGCCTATTACCTCTGCAAGGCGGGCCTTAAAGTTACAATTATCGCCAAAGACAGTGAACAGCAAGAACAACTACTCGATGCCAAACCGCTAAAACTTATCAAAAACCACCAGCAATTCCAGGTCAGGAATCTGGAAATCACTTCCCTGAACGCACTTGATACACGCAAGCGCGAAAACGACCCGGTCAATATACACAACCTTATGATATGCCTTAAAGCACATCAAACCGGCACAGCCCTGCATCGTATAAAAGAACATACCCATCCTGAAGCCACTGTCGTACTGATGCAAAATGGTATGGGTAACCAGGAAATCCTGCTGCAATTGCTGCCAGATTGTGCAGCTTATGCCGGTATCAGCACCGAAGCCGCCTATAAAAGCGCGCCACTTTTTGTAGAACATACCGGGATTGGCAGCACCCGCTTGGGAGCGTTAGGAAAAAATCATGACCATGCCATATTAAACAAGATCGATTGCGAATTACGCACAGCATTGAACCTCAATATAGAAGCCGCACTGTGGCAAAAGCTGGTGATCAACTGCTGCATCAATCCGCTGACAGTGATGTATCGCTGTAAAAATGGAGAGCTGGCCAAAAACAAGGAAGCCCAACAACACATCATGGCCATCATTGATGAATGTAAAAACGTCGCCGCCGCCCTGGGCAAAGTTGTCTATCTTGAAAATATTGAACAAAAGATAGCGGATGTGGTCGAAAAAACTGCCATGAATACATCATCAATGCTGCAAGATATCTTGCAACAACGCGCCACCGAAATTGATTATATCAATGGCTATATCAGCCAACTGGGCCAGCAACACCACGTTGCAACCCCGGTCAATAACCAGTTAATTGAACAGATAAAACAAGGAATTCAACATGCGTAAACATTCTTTCCAGCACCTGCTGGCCAGTATTGTCCTGATCAGCTTTAGTGCTGCCAGCCTTGCTGCTGAACAGCCTGCCATTCAAGCCACCATCAATGTCAATGCGACAGGCAACATAGATGTGATGCCCGATTACATCAGCGTTTTTGTCAATATTGAAAAAACCAAAAAAACCAAGGCCGAAGCCAAAGCCGAAGTGGATCGCATTACACAACAAGTGTTAGATGTAGCCAAAAAACTGGATATCAAGGATAAACATGTTCAGGCTTCCGATATCTTTGCCCGCCCTGAATACCAGTGGAACGCCAACAACAAGCAAACCCATGTCGGCGAAGTGGTTACGCGCAGCGTCAGCATCAAGTTATATGCCCTTGGCAATTACTCGGCACTCGCAGCAGAATTAGTGAAAATTGATATTACCAATATGAACCAGAATGGTTTTGGATACGAAAACATCGAAGAACACCAGAACAAGGCGCTGGTGAGTGCATTGAATAAAGCACAAGCCAAGGCTGAACTGATCGCCAAAACACTGGGCAAAAAAATCACCGGCGTATATCAGGTGAATGAATCCGGTGGCGATATGCCCATGCCCATGTATGCAAAAGCCATGCGCGGAGAAATGGCCATGATGGATGGTGCACCGCAAGAAGCGCCACTCGAAGTAAAACCACAAACCGTCAGCGCCAATGTAAACGTCTCATTTTTAATTACACCGTAGGAGCGCCACTTTGGCGCGATGATTGTAAGGTGGATGTTTTTCGCGGCTAAGAGCCGCTCCTACAATATTATTCGTTGTAGGAACGCCACTTTGGCGCGAACTATGTTTGTTGGGTTTCTTCATCATCGCGGCTATGAGCCGCTCCTACAATTTTATTCGTTGTAGGAACGCCACTTTGGCGCGACCAATTACATCATTACACCGTAGGAGCGCCACTTTGGCGCGATGATTGTAAGGTGGATGTTTTTCGCGGCTAAGAGCCGCTCCTACAATATGATGCCCGCGCAACCAACAACGTCATTTACCTGTAGGAGCGCCACTTTGGCGCGACCCAAAATAAAATTACAACCATATCGAATTCCAATAGGGATAATCACCAACATGATTAACCAATCCCGCTCGTAATGGATTCGCCACAATATATCGCGCTACAACTAACAATTGATGATTGTCGCGAATGGCATGATCATGAAAACCCTTATCCCATACCGGCGTTGTACATTGTCTTTTTTGATTGACTGAACGAGAACTCGCCGCTTTTAATTTCCCGACCAAAACAGAAAGATTATCAGAATCACCCAATTGAATTAACCAATGTACATGATCAGGCATAAGCACCCAGGCTAACATATGGGCATCTTTCAAAATTTTTCTATTTTCAAAACATTGGGAAGCACATATTGCAAGAAAGTCATCGGAAAATATTTTTTCACGGGATGATGCAGTCGTGGTAATCAGATAGGCGTTATTGGGCAGCGACACCCTGCCCTTTCTTAAAGATTTTTGTCCATTTTTCATGATCAGATTCCTCCTTGAATCGAAAATATTCGCGGCTAAGAGCCGCTCCTACAATATTATTCACCGCACGTCCAACAACGTCATTCACACCGTAGGAGCGACACTTTGGCGCGACCGACAACGTCATTACAACGCAGGAACGCGACTTTGGAACGACCAATATTAGGTGAGTATATTCTTCATCGCGGCTAAGAGCCGCTCCTACAACATCACTTATTTCTTTTCGCGGCTAAGAGCCGCTCCTACAATATTATTCACCGCACAACCAACAACGTCATTCACACCGTAGGAGCGCCACTTTGGCGCGACCGACAACGCCACTCACACCGTAGGAGCGCCACTTTGGCGCGACCCACAACATCATTGACATTGCAGAAGCGCCATTCCAACAATTTACACTCTGTCAGGTTATGCAGAAACCCTGGTGAGTTTGTTGCGATCTGTATGATCAAACGCTTTCTTGTTGTATATATCGAGCACTATAGTTTCGTTATAGCTCAACTGATCTTTTGAAACCGTCAATTCCATGGTAAATGCCGTGGTGCGCGCCCTGGTTGCCATATAGGCAGATTCAGCAATATTATGCACATCACCCCCATTGGTCGCCTTCACCGACAACTTCACATCACCGTTGTTTTCTGTCGCCGTACCTTCGGCCACTACGGCTACCGCACGAGGAATCACCAGAGAATGCATCACCACATTCGTGGCTGCATCCCACATCCAGTAACCCATTTGATCGTGGAAAACCTTATTTGTCGCCTTGCGACTAACAACCTGATGATAACGCACCACTGCCAACACTTGTTGATTGGCATTCGTCACATCTCCTGCTTCTTCAAAGGTAATAGTTTCAAAATACTGGCTTTTTTCCACATCCGCAGGTGCAGGCTCCGGTGCAATATCCATACCTTTATCGCCATACCATTTACCGATCAACATCGCCAATGGACCATAATTCACTGATGCTTCGCTCATGATGCTCTCCTGTAGTTAAACTGACTTTTCACACACTGAATTCAGTGTAAACAAAAGGACACAAACGGAAAAATTGATAAAAGCTATTGCAACTATTGCGAGTTTTTATCAGGGCATGATCGAGAAAAATTTAAAAACAATGACGTATATTGATGCCAGATGAATCGCGCCAAAGTGGCGCTCCTACGGTGTGAATGCTGTTATTGGTCGCACGGGAATCTTATTGTAGGAGCGGCTCTTAGCCGCGATGAAGAATAAACTATCAAACATGGATCGCGCTAAAGTGGCGCTCTTACGGTGTGAATGCTGTTATTGGTCGCACGGGAATCTTATTGTAGGAGCGGCTCTTAGCCGCGATGAAGAATAAACTATCAAACATGGATCGCGCTAAAGTGGCGCTCTTACGGTGTGAATGCTGTTATTGGTCGCACGGGAATCTTATTGTAGGAGCGGCTCTTAGCCGCGATGAAGAATAAACCCAACAAACATGGTTCGCGCCAAAGTGGCGCTCCTACGCCGCGAATGCTGTTGTTGGTCGCACGGGAATCTTATTGTAGGAGCGGCTCTTAGCCGCGATGAAGAATAAACCCAACAAACATGGTTCGCGCCAAAGTGGCGCTCCTACGGCGCGAATGCTGTTGTTGGTCGCACGGGAATCTAATTGTAGGAGCGGCTCTTAGCCGCGATGAAGAATAAACCAACAAACATGAATCGCGCCAAAGTGGCGCTCCTACGGTGTGAATGCTGTTATTGGTCGCACGGGAATCTTATTGTAGGAGCGGCTCTTAGCCGCGATGAAGAATAAACCATCAAACATGGATCGCGCCAAAGTGGCGCTCCTACAGGGTATGAAATTGTAGGAGCGGCTCTTAGCCGCGATGAAGAATAAACCAACAAACATGGTTCGCGCCAAAGTGGCGCTCCTACAGGGAATAATATTGTAGGAGCGGCTCTTTAGCCGCGAAATCTTACTTAACCGGCGCGCACAAAAACACGGGAATATCACGATCAGTCCGCGCCTGATATTCATCAAAATCGGGATAAATCGACAACAAATGTGGCCAGCTGTCACGTTTCTCTTCCGGCGTTAATTGTTGCGCATGGTATTTACCTACTACGCCGCCCACCATGATATCAATATCGGGGTTTGCCTTGATATTGAAATACCACACTGGGTGTTTCTCCATACCACCTTGCGAGGCCACCAGATATTTATTTTCACCATCAGGCAAATGAATCAGGCCAACTTCACGGCGATCACCTGATTTACGGCCAATCATGCCCACGATACAAATCGGGTAACCGCCTGGGAAATTCTTCATCAACTTGCCGTTGGATTTCTTGTAAACCCACACATTAAAACGGGTGTAATATTTCATCACGGTATGGACAATACCCGCAATGGATTGCGGAATTTCATCAATGTCTTCACGTTTGGTTTTTACATAATCAAATTTGTTCGACATGCAGGCTCCCCTTTTTTATTGGCTTAATACACAAATGTATCTCGATAATACAAGGTTTAATAACTTTTGCACCACCGTACAACTTACACACAGCATTGAGTATACGCTGCGCCCAAAACAAGAGGATAACAAAAAAGGCCTATTCAGCTAGCCAATGAGGACAATGACAACTCTGTCATGTGCAGGCAAAATTCAGGACAAGCGTTTTTTCAACAAAACCGCCCATGCCAACAGCAACAGCCCTATACCAGAACCCAGCAGGAAATATTTTACACTGGCCGCTCCGTGCATGATCAAAATCCACAACGCATTATCGGAACCGAGCAACACATTGATCGTCGCGATATTTTCAATACAATCCAGCACACCCGCCAATACCAAACCCCGGGCTGCCAACACACATAACTCTGCCAGCTTTATAGACAGAGTGACTATTTTTTCTGCCGTCATATTCAGGCCTATATAAAATATCAACACATACACAGGGATATAGAAAAAATCCAGACCCATGCTCAAGCCAATAGCCACATCACCGGCATGACCCCACTGCAACATGGCCAACTTTAACTGGCTAACACTTTCAATAAACTGCACAGAAACAATCCCGTTGGGCGTTACTTCCGTAGTAATGAAAAAATGCGTCACAATAAAAGCAAACTGGATCACCATCGCCAGGGCAATGGCAACTATCAATAAATGCTTTCGGCTGATACTATCCGGCATAAACACCTCAAAATTGATTTAAAACCAGTATAGACCATTAACGATCAATCGGGCTAAGAACACCGCGCCCACCCTTGTTTAACACATGGGTATATATTTCTGTTGTGGCGACATCTGAATGTCCTAATAATTCCTGGATAGTCCTGATATCGTAGCCATTCTCCAGCAAACGCGTGGCAAAAGAATGGCGAAAGGTATGGCAATTAGCCAGCTTATGAATTTCTGCATTGATGATTGACGCTTTTACTGCTTTTTGTATCGACCTCTGGTGCACATGATGCCTGCGCAATTTATCGACCCGAGGATCTTTAGCCAATACCGCTGAGGGGAATATAAATTGCCATTCAAGGGCTGTGGCCGCACTGGGGTATTTCCTGGCCAGCGCATAAGGCATATACACCTCACCTACGCCCTCTTTCATGTCTTGCTCGTGCAATAAACGTACCTGTTGAATTTGCTGCTTCAAATCAGGAATTAACGAAATGGGTAACAAGGTACGCCGGTTTTTGCCGCCCTTGCCATCCTGGATAACGATCTCTTTCATGGCAAAATCAATATCCTTCACACGCAAACGCAAACATTCAGAAACCCGCAAACCGCATCCATACATCAACAAAGCCATCAATTTATAAGAACCCTTTAAACCATCAATAATCATTTGCGCTTCTTGATGACTAAAAACCACCGGGATTTTTTTATGCCGTTTGGCAAACTTGAAATCCAGCGCGCCTACTTCAACATTTAAAAACTGTTTATACAAAAAAACTAACGCATTTAATGCAGAGGCTTGCGTACTCGGAGAAACGTATTGTTGAACCGATAAATGATTGAGAAAACTTTCAATTTCGGCAGCGCCCATTTCCACCGGGTGGCGTTTCTTATGAAAGCGGATATAGCGAAGAATCCAGTACACATAGAGTTTTTCAGTACTCCACGATTTATGCTGTGCGCGCATAAAAACACGCAATTGATCAATAAGCCTTGACGGGTTGGCAGGTACAGGCGGAGGAATATCATCCATAATTTTTTGCATACAAAAATCCTTGCGTTATTACTGTTCAAATAAACAGTATATCGGAATGAAAATCAAGCAATTAAATAGAAATTTTCACCTGGGAACTTGCCATTAAATGCCAGTGAAAAGTATGGCCTCCACTTGCGATGTGTATAATTGTCCGCTAGGATGTGTATAAATAGCAGGCATAAAGAGGTGACTAATCATGAGAACCAATATCGTAATAGACGATAAATTAATGAATGACGCATTAAAGGCAAGTGGAGCAAGCACCAAACGCGAAGCCGTAGAGCTAGGCCTTAAGACATTGATTCAATTGAAAAAACAAGAAGGCATAAAAAATCTCAGGGGCCGCTTGAAATGGGAAGGCAACCTTGATGACATGAGAACCAGCAAGTGATTGTAGTCGATACTAGCGTATGGATTGACTACTTCAATGGCAAAGACACCTCTGAAGTAAATCTGCTAGACAAAGCGCTCGGCAAAGAAGCCGTGGCCATCGGCGATATCATTGCACTGGAAATACTCCAGGGCTTCAAAAATGATGCTGATTATAAAACCGCAAAAGACATGCTGGATGCACTGACTATTTATAACCTTCTCGGTGAACAAGCGATTTATGCTTGTGCAGACAACTATAGAAAACTCAGGAAACAAGGCATCACCATAAGAAAAACTACCGATGTCATCATTGCGACATTTTGCATTGAAAATAATTACACACTGTTATTTTCAGACCGCGACTTTTTGCCCTTTGTAGAACACCTGGGCTTGAGAAAAGCAGTGTAAACAATACCAACAGCCCGTTTTAAAGGTAAAAAAAAGGAATAATCCCAACTCCCAAAACACGCCTAACTTAACGAACGTTTTTATTCGTTAAGTTCGGGGAACTTAACGAACACGCCT
>CAZTZY010000100.1:0-9543 GCA_964617765.1 uncultured Spongiibacteraceae bacterium | reverse complement strand
TCATTGCATGATACCCAAGGGTGCAGCGTTGTATGTGGCCAGCACGCCAGATAAAAATAGTGAGATTCAAAATCCTCTTCGTTCTTCCCCGCCAATAATTGCCGCAGTTTTTTCTTGGTAATCGCCTCGCGCAGATAACCACCAGCCACCCATTCATCACGAGCATTTCGTGATTGAAAAGCCCTGTCCTCTATGGCAATACTTAAACGGCCTGTTCTGGCATCAGGTTCGCCAACTGTAGTGGTTTTATTTCCCCCCGTATACCTGACAGCTAAAAAACGCCTTAATATTTTATCGGTCATAGTGTTTTATCGAATGTATCCTTTGTAAGAGTAATGCAACCAAAATGATCACTGTAAGTAATAAATCTCATCAGCAGAAAACCAGGCATCCAGGCATTGTTTGAAGGCTGCTTCGTTTTCAGAGGGGAGGTGAATAAATTGCCCGCGACCACCAATATACGTTTTATCCTTTTTCTCACTTTCAAGAAATACCGTATAAGATTCCTCGGTGAAATCCTGCTTGGCCAGTGCCCTTAAATTGTGTAACTGGCTTTCATCAGCGAAAACGATGTGGTCATAATGCGGGTCAATAGATGCCAAAGCGATAGTGTTAGTCGCAAAGCCAAAGTTTGATGGTGTAGCAAGAACCAGTTTATGTTTTTTCCATTTCATTTGCCTACGGTAACAGAAATCTTTATGGGTCAGTATGATCTGATTGATGCATTGTGGATAATCGGGAATGTTGGCAGTGCCGTAGATGTTGTAAAGAAATTTCATGGGGCTCCGTTGTATGTAGTTATGATTTATAGGTGCGGCTTTCAAGAATATATTTCTTTACGGCATTGCCACTTTCTGCATCTAGACCAAACATCGTGCTTAAAAAACGGTGATTTGTCCCTGTGATTTTTTTTATTTCAGAGGCAGTTACCGGTGTTGTTAGTAAATGAAAGTTTTTGAGCTTCATGAAGTGTTCTTCGTCAGGACATTCTGGATTGCCCTGATAAGGCGCTTTCATCAATTTGCCATCAGCTTCACCATAAGCAACGATGCCAACCCCGGATTGGTACAAAAATATAAAATCACCTTTTGCCAATCGGTCAATTTTAAATTTCCAGGGATCAAAGTAGGCAGAAGCTTTACCGTTAGCCAGCATGTCATCGTGATCTTGCTGTGTATTACTGGAGTTAGTATTTAAAATATAATAACCCTCAGCAATATCTTCGTAGGGGTTATCTAGAACTCTGAAAGGAGACATTTCAAGCAGCATTTCATCCGCGCCGCCTTCATATACTCTATAAACCCATGGCCTTACATCTAATCCACAAGAACGCCAATATTGGGCGGCCTCTCTTGTTTTGGAATCCAGTCCGTTTGTCATCACGACAAAAACCTGTTTATTATTGAATTCCTCTTCCTTTAGATCAACACCAAATTTTGCAGCGTGTGCAATTTTCAATGACTGTGACGATGCATGGGATTTTTTATACCAGGTGTCGAGTTCAGTATATTTCATATTGCCAAATATCTGTCCATAACGAAGAACCTGGAGTAAATTTGAACTGTGTGATTCCCATGCCTTGAGTTCAAAAATAAACAAAGTACCTGATTTATCTACTGCCATTAAATCAGGTTCTTCCTGCCAGCTTCTCGATTGCATTAAATGAATTAATTCATCATCAGGAAACAGTCGATCCAAAGAAGCAAATAAAATATCTTGCAGACCTCTCTCATCAATGCCAAACGATTGAAGTCGTTGTGTACGGCGTTTTTCTGCATATCGGGTTTTAGTGTTTATATTTAATAACATGATTATTCTCTATATGGATTAATTATATTTGTTTGGCATTGATATTCACTGGCTGATGCTTAACTGATTATTCGGCATCATTACTTGTATAATACCCATGCACAGTCTCACTGATATCCGCAAACCACTTGCGCATCGGCTTCGGCGATAACACTTCAATACTGTCGCCCTGGCTTAATATCCACCAGCGCAATTCATGGGTATCAAGAACAGTGGCATTAAACTGGTACCAATCATCATATTCAGTTGCCTTGAAAGTCTGGTTATCAGACAAGGGAGATTCATTCAGGTATTTATGTAGCCAGTCATTGATATGCAGCTTGAGTTTAATCACCTTGTTATCATTTTTACCCCAGGGCCATAACATTTCACCGCTATTGATGTAGGTGTCAATATTAAAATTCGGGTCGGGTTTAATCAAAGTGTCTAACAAGCTAACTTTACTGAATCGGTGTAATGCCGTAATGCGTATATCGTCAAACTTGAAAAACTTGCAGAGTAAATACAGATTGTTGCCACGTTGCACAATGCCATAAGGGCTGACAACCTGGTCATCACGGTTATTGTAGGTGGCCGTAAACTGTTTGTTATCGAGCAGGGCTTCGTAAATGGTGTTGATGCAATCCGCAGGAATGACAGGCGGTTTTAATACGCTGCTGGGGATAATGCGTACCTTATCGGGCCATTTGTCATATGAACGTTTATTAAAAATTTTCAGTGTGTTTTGTGCTTCTTCCTTGAAAGGTTCCAGGTGAGCCAACACTTGTTGCGGCAGGATTTGTTTTAAATGATCAATGCCCATTAACAAGGTGAGGGCAGTGGAGGGTTCCATGACAGGGATGCCAATATTGGGGCTATCCTTAGGGAATGCCCAGCCCATACCTTCCTTGCCTTTGCCTTCGGCGGGAGTTTGGATTATGGGGAAACCTTCAGTTGACAATATCTGTATATCACGCTGAATAGTACGTGGTGTTACTGTATGTCCCTCATCCAACAAATAATTCACCAGTTGTTTGGTGGTAATTTTTTTTGGTAGGCGGGGAATTCTTTTCACAATTAAAAGCAATCTTAAACCAGAGTCTGCCATTTCGCTTTCCTGCGTTATTAAATGTCGATTAACCATAGCAGCTAATCATGGTATTTCAAATGTCGGCCTTGATAGCCTTTACAAACTCCTGTGGCACCCAATGCATGCAATCCTGGTCTATGCGGGTTGCAAGGCGACAAACCTCAAGGGAACGCAAGCGATAGGGCACATAGTAGAAAAAACTTCCACTCTGTTTATGTGCAGCGGCCAAAACATTGTGCGTTAGCCACTTCTCGGGAATAAATTCAAGCGCTGTAACATCATGGTTTACCGCATGAATGCACAATGCTTCGTTGATGTATTTCATGGGGATAAAGCTGATGGCTTCAGCGTGTCTCTCCACCGCAAGACAAAAATTGTCCCACGTATGAAATACTACCGATAAATACAACACAGCCTTGGCATGGCAGCTAATTGCGATAATCGCCAGTTCCTGGTTCACGTTGCCGGCAGGCACCATGGCCAGTGCATCGCCAATACCGTGGGCATGTTGTTGAAATAAACCCTTAACCAGATGCTCCAGTGGAACATAGCGCAAATTGCCCAGGCAATGGCTAAGTGCCACATCACAGTCTTGATAAGTGCGCAGCGTGGAAGGTATTAAATCCAGAACCACTTTATTCGAACTGAACAGGGTATTGATGGCGCGCTCTAGCAAGTCGCCAGAAAGCTTTTTAAAAAAACGCTGGTAAAGGTCGCGTTGCACCGGTTGTACGGTTTCTTCCTTGCCAAAAACGTGATTGAAGAAAGCCTGGGTATTGGTCATCGCAGCGGATAGCCACTTTTCACGCTGGCTGTCACTGGAATGGATTAAATCGTGCAGGTTGATGATGCTGGCAATTAATGTTTCATCAGCAGTTTCCATGTTAAAGCGCTGGTTTAACCAGTCCATGGCGATTGGCGGTAATTTTCTGTCTAACATTTTACTGATATGTACGGCTTCTTCATTGTTGCTGGCCGCATAGGATAAATCGTAAACCACAGTGTAACGATCAACGGTATATTCGATAACAATAAACTGCGCACTTAACAGGTGTTGAACCCGGTGCAGCTTTAATTGTTTGCAAATGTAGTGGTGATTCTTGATGGCAATAATGGCTGCCTGCTCATCTTCGGTAATCAGGCAATCGGGGTGGCGTCGGGTAAAATTATCAATGACTTGCTGGAATTCTTTAATGTCCATCACATTACTCCACAGGATTTTAGTGGGTAATGTAAGGGTTTAATGCGTGATAGTTTGTCGCATTTAATCTGTTTTTAAATATTTCTTTTTATCTCGAAAAAACATTTTGTCGCGACAAAATATGACGCTTTAAGTGGCCATACTGTATTCACTTCAGAGGAGACAGGTTATGAGAGATAAACGACTTAAAAGGCGTGCTGCAAATCCGGCAGATTTGAATAGAGAGTTGATTGCTGATCGTGGCTTTAAAGAAAATACCTTAAACTCATTAGTAAAATTATGGATTTTTCGTATGTTAGTGCCATTAGGTGCTATGCGAGATTTTGTTCAGGTTAGTTACTTTCGAGATGATAATCTGGCAGAAGAAGTGGGTTTATTAAAATGGCTGGAATGTGATGAAGATGGACAACTGGAGTTTCAGCAAAAAGAAATATTTAAAGAGCTGCGTACGATGTATAAGCAGCTGGAATCAGAAGCTCAATATGCAGCTTTGCCAAACACATTTATCAAAAATGTTGATATGGTGTCTAGGCTGGTCAACTTGTCACCAGTCGATAGCCAAATACTCACATTTGCCCTATTACTTCATATAGAACCGTTGTTAGATGTTACAGCGGATTATTTAGGCGGTCTTTCATCAACCCATACGATAAATTTATTATCAAAAATATTATGCCTGCCGGAAAAAGAGGTGCGTGATGCATTGCATCCACAAGGCATCCTGGCTCGTTCCGGCATGGTTTTTCTTGACCGGGATGGCTCAACAACCATGAGAGGCAAGCTGAATATCTTGTCGAGTGAATTTGCAGATTGTATTTATTCTTCCGTTGTTAATCCTGTAGAACTGTTGAGGAATATAGTCACTCAGGTTTCACCGGCTAATATTGCCTTATCCGATTATGAACATATCCAGCCAGAGCTTAATGTGCTGTTGCCTTATATTAAAAATTCACTGAATGAGCGTAAAAAAGGCGTGAACATTTTATTGTTTGGCGAACCTGGCACTGGCAAAACGCAATTGACCAAAGTGGTAGCGCAACTCAATCAATGCGATTTGTTTGAAATATCCAGTGAAGATAACGATGGTGATCCTGTGGAAGGCAAGCAACGGTTATGTGCCTATAAAGCCGCACAATACTTTTTTGCCTCCAAGCCATCTTTGCTGGTGTTTGATGAGTCTGAAGATATTTTTTCGGGGGGAGACAGTTTTTTTTCGCCACGAAGTATTGCCCAAACACGCAAGGCATGGATGAATAAAATTCTTGAAGAAAATGCAGTACCTACATTCTGGCTAACAAACTCAATAAGAGGCATGGATTCGGCATTTATCCGGCGTTTTGACATGGTGATAGAAATGCCAATGCCGCCGAAAAAACAAAGGGAGATAATTTACCAGAAACAATGCGGCGATATCATTGATGCAGCCACCATAAAGCGCTATGCAGAAGTTGAGAATCTTGCGCCGGCAGTGATGGAGAAAACATCATCCATTATCCGTAATATCCAAAATGAATTGACGCCCGAGCAAAGGGTATCTTCACTTGAAATGCTGGTGAATGCCACCCTGAAAAGTCAAAGACATCAGCCATTGCCCAAACATTACCCCAATAAACTGCCTGAAGTATACGATCCTGATTTCATTCGCGCGGATAACGATCTGGCTGAAGTTGCTACTGGCCTTGCTGAAGTGAAAAGTGGGCGTTTATGTTTATATGGGCCACCGGGCACAGGAAAAACGGCTTATGGAAAATGGTTGTCAGAGAGACTGGAATTGCCGTTGATAGTAAAAAAGGGATCAGACCTGATCTCGATGTGGGTGGGGGGAACAGAGAAAAATATCGCCAGGGCATTTGCTGACGCCGAGCGTGAAGAGGCGATATTGCTGATTGATGAAGTTGACAGTTTCCTTCAAGACCGGCGCGGAGCCAAAAACAGCTGGGAGATAACCGCAGTTAATGAAATGCTCACGCAAATGGAAACCTTTCCGGGTATTTTTATTGCCTCCACTAATTTGATGCAAGGTCTTGACCAGGCTTCATTGAGGCGCTTTGATTTAAAAGTGAAATTTGATTTCCTGTTGCCCCATCAAGCCTTGGCTTTGTGTTTGCGTTATTGCACACAACTGAAAATTGCCGAACCTGATAATTACCTGAAACGCAAACTCGAATGCCTGCCAAACCTTACGCCTGGCGATTTTGCAGCAGTATCTCGCCAGAATCGATTTAGGCCAATTAAATCAGCAGCTGATTTAGTCATGGCGTTAGAAAGTGAGTGTGCCGTGAAAGAACAAGCCCGCAGCAATGGCATTGGTTTCCTTGCGCATTGATCGATAAATTTGCGATAGGTATGAGGTATGCATGATGAATGAAGAAAAATACGACAAGATTTTTCAAAGAAAATATTATCTGGATAGGTTGGACGATATAGAAGTTCATTTAGATAGCCTGTACAGCGATCTGGATGTGGGTGGGTGGGAACATGTCGGTGACCCAGACCTGCCCAATGATCCATTCAAACAAAATTTTGAGGTAATGAAAGATCAGTTAAATGATCTCAGGGATAAGGTGTTTGCCGACATGCAGCGCTTTCTGGGAGACAAACCACCAGCCTTGCCTGAAGATCAATCTCTGGAAAAACTCGATGCAATTAACAGGATTCTTGTTCATATTGAAAATGTGTTAGTGCATAAAGTCTCTAAATCGCATTACCAGGAAACGAACTGTTATTACCCACAAGAGATAGATGGCTATTTCTATTACCCGATGCCGATGAATATCGTCGCGTATTTTCACGATAATTTGCACAATACGGTAATAACGTTACCCACATTCAAATGCGCGGTAAGCACAATGCCATCTCAAAAACACGAGAAGCCCATCATTTATGAATCTAATGGTTGGCCACCTATCGAGCCCATCTACACCAGGGAATCCCACCTTGAAAAACCGGAGTTGCAAAACTACTCAAATACACTGATAGCCTTGTATCGAATAGGTTTGCTCGATTGGGATGACATGGTGGAAATGAAAGCCATTGAATTTAAGTGGGGCGATAAGAACAGTGTGTATTTTATATTTGATGCAATGCAAACAGAAGGCAGCAAAGCATGAAAAGCCTTGAAGAAATATTCGGCAAAAAAGTGTTAAAAACATTACTGGAATATGTCGAAGAAAACGTTAGTAATAAAGGTGTGGCCCAACATCCCACCGGTTTTCTCGAACTCGATTATTGCCTGCGCGGCCTGCGCGATGGAGAAATCACCGTTATTGCTTCACGACCTGCCATGGGTAAATCGGCATTAATGATGAACATGGTAATGAATACACTGCTGGAAAGTGAAGTTCAGCGTCCTATCCTTATAGCAACAGGGCTTACCTCAGCTACGCAATATATGCTGTCGATTGTTGCCTGTTATGGAGGAATCCAGCGCGATATATTTCGCAGGGGAATGCTTAACGATGGGCACTGGCAATGCTTTTCTGAATGCGTGCAAAAAATCGTCAATATGCCTTTGTATATTGATGATTCCCTCCGCACGGTGAATGAATTATCTAACAGGGTGAATCAAATCGTGGAAGAAAAAGGCATTGCGCCGATAGTGGCCATAGATGACATCGCCTGGCTGCACCTTAAAAACAGCCATTTTTTTGCCCGTCAAAGTGGAGAAATTGTTAGGAGACTGAAAGATGTAGCCAATCAACAAAATATCCCGCTATTGTTTACCACAAATGTGAGTCACGATGCAGAAGAGAGGCCATGCAAACGGCCATTATTGCGGGATATAGAATACATCGAAAGTTACGAACCATTGGTCGACAAGATACTGTTGCTATACCGCCATGAGGTTTATCAGCCCGATACCCAGAATAAAGGCATTGCTGAAATTCAGATAGTAAAAAACCGCATGGGCAGTAACGATACAGTACTACTCAGCTTTCAGCCTGAATATGCCAAATTCCTTAATTATTCAGGTGGCTATTCAAATAACACCAATACAATAAACAAAGGATAAACCCATGCAATGTTTCGCCCGCTGGCATGAAGATACAGACACCGGTTTATGTTTTCGCAATCAAACGATTTTACAGTTTGGCGATAGTTGGGAAGTATTGGCAAACTTTATATTGTTAAATCCCGGTAGTGCAGTGCCTAAAAATCCCATGCCGCAAGATGATTATCTGTTGTCACAAAACCTGCCATTTACATTGCAGCTGGAAGTGTATCCCTACCATGAATTTTCTATAGACCCTTTGATGCGCGATCTAATAAAACTCTATGCTGAAAAATACAGCGGTGGAGTGATAAAAATCTATAACTTGTTTGATCTAAAAAACCAGCATTCAAACAATGCGCTTGAACACTATAAAACACACAAACTGCATTCCTATATGCAAACCCCCATTACAGAAATCGATTACTGCAATGCTCCCGTGGTGATTGCTTGTGGTGAAAATGCCTTTGCCGATGAAGACCTGGTGCAGCAATTAAAAACGTTTATTGCCTTGGCTGATAAAGACAAGCTGTATGCATTATCCAGAATAAATACAAGGGAGTTTTCCGTGGTGAAGGCAGAGCCGGATGAGCAGGGTATTGTGCAAAGCTATCATCCTTCGTTTACGTTCAAGTATGGGAATAGAACATTACTCAATATATAAATGGCCAGGTATGGTTTCCACAGGTTGTCAAAAAAGCCCAAACCTGTAAAGATGCAGGAAAAAGCCAAGGAAGCCGAAACGTGCAATATTCATTTTACCCGTTCGCCAGCCATCAGCGAGCACAGTTAAAGAACCTGATAGTCATGCCGGTTTCAGCAGATGTAAGCCTGAATAAGCCCGGATATCGAAAAGCTTATAGCCGGTTACTAAAAAACTTTAATGTTATAAACCTTGAAATTGCACGTTTGATTCCTATACTTCGCATTAACAACACCCCTCACGCCTCTCAACGATGCGCACCCCGAGGGGTTTCTTATTTCTGGGGTATGTAAAAATGGCTCCGGCGATGCAAAAGATTCCTTTCCCAAAATCAGCTACAACGTATCAAGAGCAGCTTCAGCAGTTAAAAGATCGCGGTATGGTCGTGCAAGACGATGCCAGAGCAATTCACTACCTCAGCCATCTTAATTATTACCGCCTAAGCGCCTATTGGCTGCCTTTTGAACAAGATCACCAAAGCCACCGGTTCAGGCCGGGAACTACCTTCGACGCAGTATTGAATCTCTATGTATTTGACAGGGAATTGCGTCTGCTAATGATAGATGCCATAGAAAGAATAGAAGTCTCCATGCGTTCAAAGTTGGCATATCACTTAAGCCATCAATATGGTTCGCATGTACATTTGCAGTCGCAGGTATTTCACAACCAGGCCACCTATAAAAAATCCGTTCAAAAACTTACTGAAGAAGTGCAACGTAGCAAAGAAAGTTTTATACAGCATTTAAAAAGCAAATACAGTGAGCCATTGC
>CAZTZY010000099.1:0-9578 GCA_964617765.1 uncultured Spongiibacteraceae bacterium | reverse complement strand
CTTTTTTAATTAGCCAAGGCTGTTTCGGACGCTGCTCAACATGGAGAATAGTTTGTTTTTTGTTGTTCCTGCTTCAGTTTTTCCAGATTTCCCTTTTTGCATTGATGCATTCCATTCATTAAGCAAGTCACCAAGATTTTTGGATTGTTCGGCCAGACTTTTTAGTTCTTCAATAGAGCTTTTGGCTCCTATATAGCGTTGTATATTGTCTAGTTTTGCGGCTAAAGGATGATCAGTATCATTCATCTTATAGACTTCTAATTTCCAGCGGGTGTTATTGACTACAATACGTAAAAAACTCAATTTTGTTTCTAGCTTGATGGTGCTGAAATCTTCCAAATTTCCAAAAATACTAAAATCTGTGGCAAACAATGTTGCACCAGAGTCTTTTGATGCCGCTAATGAAGCAGTTCTAGGTTGGTCATTGATAATAGCGACTGCACCAAAAACCTGGCCGGGCGATAGTTGATTGATGGCTTTCGCTTTGGCATTCTCATCAGGAAAAACATCTAGCTGACCTTTTAGCAAAAAATAAAATGTTTTATCAATGGTGCCTTTACGAATTATTTGCTCACCAGCTGCCAATTCGATCATATTTGAATGCGATAGAAGAAGTTCGTATTGCTGGTTATCATGTAAAGATAAGTCATTAAAAAAAGGAATCTGACTTAGCAATGTTTGTATGGTGTCCTGAGAATATTCGTTCAATGAAATTTTACGCATACAATCTTCCTTTGGGTCAGTTATTACAGTCGGTACATAAAAATAATTTAATGGTTATATATTAGGGCAAGATTTCAATGGGTGCTAGCGAGCAGTTGCTGCTCGCATCACAAATACAGTATAAGGGATAGATTGGAAGGATATTACTGTCTTACCAATATTTTTGCAGTTTTATCAATTGTACCATCTTCTAAAAGAATACCTATCTGGCCATTTGTCGGGCCAAAAACTACCGGTACTGGATCCTGAAATAATGGCCTGCGTATAAATTCCAGGCGCCACCCAAAACTCTCAATTTGCCGAAGGGCTACAAGTTGATCTTCATTCAAATAATCTTTTAAATTATTGGGAATGGGTTTTTGTTTATTTCTTTTTTCCTTTTCCATATATCCTCACGGAATTTAATTATTTTTTTTAATTTATAGCAGAAAATGGGCTGTTTGGGTATTTTTTGTTAAATCCATCCATATAACCAAGGGTATTTAGGTTCTTGGGGCTAGAAAATCGTACTTTACGATATTTGTTGTGTATCGGTTGTGCGTTTTGAGCTTTATTGGGTATCGGACTAATTGGGTTTGAATGAAAATATTCACGTAATTTACCAGTAAAAGTCCAAAAAAAAGCCACACAGTGTGTGGCTTTTTGTATTTGGCTCCGCCTGCTGGGCTCGAACCAGCGACCCAATGATTAACAGTCATTTGCTCTACCGACTGAGCTAAGGCGGAATTGTTTTGTACCATTCGAGTGGACGCGTATATTAGTGACATGTGTTATTATCGTCAATACTTTTATCTAAACTTTTTCTGAGCTACTTGTAACTGCCCTATGTCCGATCCCTTTGTTATACATTCTAAATTTGCTCCTGCAGGTGACCAGCCGCAGGCCATTAATTCACTTATCGAGGGTATTGGGTCAGGCTTGCATGCGCAGATTTTATTAGGTGTGACAGGCTCAGGGAAGACTTTTACCATCGCCAATGTCATAGAGAAGCTGCAAAGACCCACTATTGTAATGGCTCATAATAAAACGCTGGCTGCCCAACTTTATGGTGAGTTTAAGGAGTTTTTTCCCAATAATGCAGTGGAATACTTCGTTTCTTATTATGATTACTACCAGCCAGAAGCCTATGTGCCTTCATCAGATACCTTTATTGATAAAGATGCCGCTATTAATGAACATATAGAACAAATGCGCTTATCTGCCACTAAAGCGCTATTGGAACGCAGGGATTGTATCGTGGTAGCGACTGTTTCAGCTATCTATGGCTTGGGCGACCCTGAATCCTATCTATCGATGATGTTGCATCTGGTTCGGGGCGATCGCATTGATCAGCGCGAAATCCTGCGCAAGTTGGCCGAGTTGCAGTACACCCGGAATGATACCGATTTCCAGCGCGGCACTTATCGTGCTCGTGGTGAGGTTATCGATGTTTTCCCTGCAGATTCTGATTATGAAGCATTACGTATTCAGTTATTTGATGATGAGGTGGAAAAGCTTTCCATTTTTGATCCCTTGACAGGGGAAATCTTCAAGACCGTTCCACGCTATTCTGTTTATCCCAAATCGCACTATGTGACGCCTCGAGAAACCTTGTTAAAAGCCATCGATGAAATTGAAGTGGAGCTAGAGGAGCGTATTAAATATTTCCGTGATAACGATAAGCTGGTTGAAGCTCAAAGACTGGAACAGCGCACCCGGTATGATCTGGAGATGATCAGGGAGTTAGGCTACTGCAATGGCATTGAGAACTATTCGCGGCAATTATCTGGCCGTAAAGAAGGTGAGCCACCGCCAACATTATTCGATTATCTCCCTGATAATGCTTTGGTGGTTATTGATGAATCGCATGTCACTATTCCGCAATTGGGGGCAATGTCCAAGGGTGACAGGTCAAGAAAAGAAACCCTCGTGCAGTATGGATTTCGTTTACCTTCAGCCCTGGATAATCGCCCCATGCGTTTTGAGGAGTGGGAATCTGTAGTAGGGCAGATGATTTGTGTTTCGGCAACTCCGGGCAAATATGAGCTGGAGCATGCTGATCAGGTTGTTGAGCAATTGGTTCGTCCAACGGGACTTGTAGATCCTTTGATTGAGATAAAACCCGCATTAACGCAGGTCGATGATTTATTTGATCAAATCCAGAAAACGATCGCGCTGGATGAAAGGGTGCTCGTCACTGTTTTGACCAAAAGAATTGCTGAAGATTTGACAGATTACTTGGCTGAAAACGGTTTAAAAGTGCGATATTTGCACTCAGATATTGAAACTGTCGAACGTGTTGAGATTATCAGGGATTTACGCTTGGGTGTGTTTGATGTCCTTGTGGGTATTAATTTGCTGCGCGAAGGCCTCGATATGCCTGAAGTCTCTTTGGTGGCAATTCTTGATGCTGATAAAGAAGGATTTTTGCGCTCGGATCGTTCCTTGATTCAAACTATCGGCCGTGCAGCAAGGCATATCAACGGGCGTGCAATTTTGTATGCCGATAAAATAACCGGCTCTATGCAGCGTGCTATTGATGAAACGAATCGACGCCGGGAAAGGCAGTTAATTTATAACGAATTACACGGCATTACTCCTCTGGGTATCAAGAAGGCAGTGACCGATATACTTGAAGGGGCTGTGATACCAGGTTCGCGAACCAAAAAGAAAGGCAAGCAAAGTACGGCTGATGTGATCAGGGATCGTGCAAAAGTTGCATCCTTGACGCCTAAGCAATTGGAAAAACTGATTAAAGAGCTCGAAACAAAAATGCATGAACATGCCAAAAATCTTGAATTTGAAAGTGCTGCAAGCGTCCGTGATGAGTTGCATCGTATAAAAGAACAGGTATTCAGATTCCATGGATGATACAGGCAGGGCTTGTTTGTTTGATATCCATCGGTATAATTGCCAACCTCGTATTTTAGGACTATAGCTCAGTTGGTTAGAGCGCTACCTTGACATGGTAGAGGTCAGCAGTTCGAGCCTGCTTAGTCCTACCAATTCCCCAATATTCAATCACGTGGTCTTTGGTAATGATCACCACTGAGGAGTATGAATGCCTGTTATAACCTTGCCTGATGGCTCTCAAAGAACTTTCGACTCTTCGGTCTCTGTAGCTGATGTTGCGTTAAACATTGGAGCCGGATTAGCTAAAGCGGCTTTGGCTGGACGCGTTAATGGTCGTCTTGTTGATACTTCTTATATTCTCGATGTCGATACCGAATTGTCGATCCTCACTGACCGTGATGCTGAAGGCGTGGATATTATCCGTCATTCTACCGCGCATTTATTAGCCATGGCATTGCAGGATTTATTCCCTAAAGCGCAGGTAACCTTCGGCCCTACTACCGAAGAAGGTTTCTATTACGATTTTGCTTATAAAGAGCATAATTTTACCGCTGAAGATTTAGAAAAAATCGAAGCCAAAATGGCAGAAATTGTCGAGTCGGATTTACCTATTCATCGCGCTGTAATGTCGCGTGATGAAGCTGTGGCGCAATTTGAAAAGCTGGGTGAAAAGTACAAGGTCGAGCATATCCATAATTTACCTGAAGATGCGGAAATTTCTGTCTATAAACAGGGCTCATGGATGGATTTGTGCCTCGGGCCTCATGTCCCCAGCACAGGCAAATTAAAAGCGTTTAAATTAATGAAAGTCAGTGGTGCCTATTGGCGTGGAGACAGCAAAAATGAAATGCTGCAGCGTATCTATGGCACGGCCTGGAAAGATAAAAAACAATTAGCAGAATATTTGCATCGCATTGAAGAGGCCGATAAGCGTGATCATCGCAAATTAGGCAAGCAATTAGGTTTGTTTCATATGCAGGATGAAGCTCAAGGGATGGTATTTTGGCATCCCAAGGGTTGGACTGTGTATAAGGTGATTGAAAACTATATGCGCCAAAAACAGTTGGCAAACGGTTATCAGGAAATTAAAACGCCACAAATTGTTGATATCAGCTTGTGGCAAAAATCCGGACATGCTGACAAATTTGCCTCGGGTATGTTTACCCTGCAAACAGAAGACCGGCATTTTGCTGTTAAGCCAATGAACTGTCCCTGCCATATTCAGGTTTATAACCAGGGTTTGAAAAGTTATCGTGATCTGCCGTTGCGTTTAGCGGAATTCGGTTCATGTCATCGCAATGAACCTTCGGGATCCTTGCACGGGATTATGCGTGTGCGCGGGTTTACCCAGGATGACGCGCATATTTTCTGCACTGAAGAGCAGATTCAGCCAGAAGTATCAGCATTCATTGAGTTTTTGCATGATGTTTATGCGGATTTTGGTTTTACTGAAGTGATTTATCGTTTGTCGACTCGTCCTGAACAAAGAGTCGGATCTGAAGCAGATTGGGATAAGGCGGAAAAAGCCTTGGCCGATGCGTTGGATGCTAAAGGGCTGGATTGGAGTGAATTACCCGGTGAGGGCGCATTTTATGGCCCGAAAATTGAGTTCTCTTTAAAAGACAGTATTGGTCGTGTTTGGCAGTTGGGCACTATCCAGGTCGATTTCTCAATGCCAGGACGTCTGGATGCCCAATATGTTGCCGAAGATGGCAGTCGCCAGGTTCCGGTAATGTTGCATCGCGCTATTCTGGGTTCTTTTGAGCGATTTATCGGTATTTTGATCGAGCATTTTGAAGGCGTTTTCCCGGCCTGGTTATCACCAGAGCAAATCGTGGTAATGAATATTACAGATAAACAGAGTGAATATGCCATTAAAGTAGCTAAAACATTGGAATCCAAAGGATTTAGGGTGTTTTCGGACTTGAGGAATGAGAAGATCGGGTTTAAAATTCGCGAGCATACAATTCAGAAGATTCCTTATCTCCTTGTAGTGGGAGATAAAGAAGTCGAAGAAGGTACCGTGGCGGTGAGAACCAGAAGAGGGCAGGATTTAGGCTCGCTCTCTGTGGATGCTTTTATTCATATTATTGAAAAAGATATTGCTCATTGCGGTCGTATTAATAGTTTGGAGGGTTAACCCATTAAGAGTACTGGAAAGAAAGACGGAAAAAAGACACTGATTAATGATGAGATTACAGCACCAAAAGTAAGATTGGTGGGTGCTGACGGTGAACAGATTGGTGTAGTAACGTTGCAGGAAGCAAGAGCAGCAGCTCTCGCGGCAACTCTGGATTTAGTACTGATGGCTGAAGGTGAGACGCCAGTATGCAAGATCATGGATTTCGGGAAGTTTATTTTTGATGCTAAAAAGCAACAAGCGGCTTCTCGTAAGAAACAGAAACAGGTCCAGGTAAAAGAGATCAAGTTTCGACCAGGGACGGAGGAAGGGGATTATCAGGTAAAACTACGCAACCTGATACGTTTCCTAGAGCAGGGGGATAAAGCCAAAGTGACTTTGCGGTTTCGCGGTCGTGAAATGGCGCATCAAAATATCGGCATGGACTTGTTAAAACGGGTTGAAGCTGATCTTGCTGCGTTAGGCACGGTCGAGCAGTTTCCAAAACTGGAAGGCCGCCAAATGACGATGGTTATTGGTCCCAAGAAGAAAAAGTAGTCAACATGTCGTTGGCTTATTGTTTTAATTGCTAAATGCGGAGTTACTCAAATGGCAAAAATGAAAGTACACAGCGGTGCTGCAAAGCGCTTCAAAAAGACGGCTTCAGGTTTCAAGCGTAAAAGCGCGAACAAAAGCCATATCCTTACAAAAATGACCACTAAGCGTAAGCGTCAGTTGCGTGGAACAAGTCAGGTGCATAAATCTGATCAAGTTCTAGTCGATCGTTTATTACGTCTTTAATCACTGATCATATTTTAAGAGGATATTCCTATGGCACGCGTAAAACGTGGTGTTGTTGCTCGTCGCAGACACAAAAAAGTTTTAAATCAGGCAAAAGGTTATTACGGCGCTCGTAGTCGTGTATTCCGTGTTGCTAAACAAGCAGTTATCAAAGCCGGTCAATATGCATATCGTGACCGACGTCAGCGTAAACGTCAGTTCCGTTCTTTGTGGATTGCGCGTATTAATGCAGCGAGTCGTGCAAATGGTCTTTCTTACAGCCGTTTTATCAATGGATTGAAGAAAGCGCAAATTGTGTTGGATCGTCGAGTATTGGCTGATCTGGCTGTGCATGATAAAGAAGCATTTGCAGCTGTTGTGGTCAAGGCTCAAGCAGCGCTTGCCGCATAACAGTTAAGTTATGGTGACATGCTGAATTGAAAAGGGAAAGGTTATGCCTTTCCCTTTTTTTGTCTCAAGAGTTTTTAAATACAAGGCAAAGATGATATGGAAAATCTTGAAGCGCTTAAGCAGCAAGCGTTGAATGAGATAGAGCAAGCTAAAGACCTGGTTTCTTTAGATGATGTTCGTGTGTCTTATTTAGGTAAAAAAGGCCATTTGACAGGATTGTTAAAAACATTGGGCAGTCTGTCTGATGAGGAAAGACCTAAAGCCGGTGCGTTGATTAATGTCGTCAAGCAAGAAATACAAGATACAATAAACCTGAAAAGGGATCGATTACAGCAAGCTGAAATTAATGCCAAATTAGCTGATGAAACCATTGACATTACTTTACCAGGTCGTGGCAAGGTTTCGGGTGGTTTGCATCCCGTCACTAAAACGATTGAAAGAATTTCTGCCTTTTTTGCAGACCTAGGTTTTGAGTCAGTTGAAGGCCCCGAAATAGAAGATGATTACCATAACTTTGAAGCGCTGAATATTCCCGCGCATCATCCTGCTCGTGCTATGCACGATACCTTTTATATTAACCCGACAACCGTTTTAAGAACGCACACATCACCCGTGCAAGTTCGCATGATGGAAACACAAGAGCCACCGATTCGTGTGATATGTCCTGGTCGTGTTTATCGTTGTGATTCTGACCTAACACATACGCCAATGTTTCATCAGGTTGAGGGTTTGCTGATCGATAAAGACGTCAGTTTTGCAGACCTTAAAGGTACGGTTCGTGATTTTTTAAAAGTATTTTTTGAAAAGGAATTGGCAGTACGTTTTCGGCCTTCCTATTTTCCTTTTACCGAGCCCTCTGCTGAAGTTGATATTCAATGTGTAATTTGTGAAGGCAAGGGATGTCGTGTTTGCAGTCAAACTGGCTGGTTAGAAGTGATGGGTTGCGGCATTGTTCATCCGGATGTTTTCAGGCATTCCAATATTGATAGTGAAAAATACACAGGTTTTGCTTTTGGTATGGGAGTTGAACGTTTGGCAATGTTGCGCTATGGAGTCAACGATTTGCGTTTGTTTTTTGAAAATGATCTAAGGTTTTTGGATCAGTTTAAGTAATTAATAATACATTCAAAAAATAACGTCAGGATTCAAATATGAAAATTAGTGAAAAATGGTTGCGTGAATGGGTTAATCCACAATTAACAACCGATGAATTGATTGCCCAAATTACTATGGCAGGATTAGAGGTTGAGTCAGTTGAATCAGTTGCCGGTGATTTCCATTCGGTCGTGGTCGCTGAAATTATTGAAATAGCTCCTCATCCAGATGCCGACAAGCTTCGAGTATGTCAGGTAAGTTGTGGTGATTCAGTACCTGTTCAGGTGGTATGTGGTGCTGCCAATGCAAGAGTCGGAATTAAGATTCCCTTCGCAAAAGTTGGGGCTGTACTGCCGGGTGATTTGAAAATCAAGGAAGCGAAATTAAGAGGCGTGCCTTCATTTGGAATGCTTTGTGGAGCTTCTGAGTTAGGTATGGAAGATAAGGTTGACGGGTTGATGGAGTTGGCGGCTTCGGCTCCTGTGGGTATTGATATTCGCGAATACTTGCAGCTAAATGATAAAATTCTTGAAGTTGATTTGACGCCTAACAGGGGAGATTGTTTAAGTGTGTTGGGATTGGCAAGAGATATAGGTGTATTGAATAAGTTAGATATTGCCATGCCGGCGATTCCATCAATCCCTTCTGTGCATCAGGAAATATTTCCAGTAAAAATTGAAGCCGGAGATGATTGTCCGCGTTATGTGGGTCGGGTAATTAAGGGTGTTGATCTCTCGCAGGCTACTCCCTTGTGGATGGTTGAGAAATTAAGGCGCAGTGGTATTCGCAGCATAGATGCCGTTGTCGATGTTACAAATTATGTGTTGTTAGAGCTTGGCCAGCCTATGCATGCATTTGATCTCGCAGAGCTGAATGAGCAGATTGTAGTGAGGAAATCACGTAGTGGTGAAAAGCTTGTCTTGCTCGATGGAACTGAATTAGAACTAAAGCCGGATTCATTATTGATTGCCGATGCAAAAAATCCATTAGCCCTGGCAGGAATTATGGGCGGTAAAAATTCGGGTGTTAATGAAAATACACGCGATATTTTATTGGAGTCTGCATTTTTTGAACCCCAAAAAATTGCTGGCAGGGCGCGCTCTTATGGATTGCATACCGACTCTTCTCATCGTTTCGAGCGTGGTGTTGATTATGCGCAACAAGTACGTGCAATAGAACGCGCAACCGCGCTGCTGCTGGATATCGTTGGCGGTGAAGCGGGGCCAGTGAATGAAGTCGCTTCAGGTTTATCTGGAGCTAAATACACAAAGCTGACGCGGCAACGTTTGGATCAGGTTTTGGGCCTGGTTTTGCCTGCATCTGAAATTACCGATATTTTGCAGCGTCTGGGTATGGTCGTGCAGCAACAAGAAGATGGATGGCTGTGTGAAATACCAACGTATCGTTTCGATATATCTATAGAGGCTGACCTTATAGAAGAAATAGCCCGCATCCATGGTTATAACAATTTGCCGACAAGGCAATTGCGTGTTCCGGTTGAATTCAGGCAACGTAAAGAATCAGTATCGTCATTAAGTCGCGTACGTCATCAATTATTGGCTTTGGGATACCAGGAAGCTATCACCTACACATTTATAGAGCCTAAGCTACAGGCCTT
>CAZTZY010000098.1:0-9862 GCA_964617765.1 uncultured Spongiibacteraceae bacterium | reverse complement strand
GTGGCCTTTTTTATGGATGGCCCGCCCGAGAGGATTCGAACCTCTGACCTCTGCCTCCGGAGGGCAGCGCTCTATCCAGCTGAGCTACGGGCGGAAAACTTAATCATCGTTAAATATAAGCATCATTCTTTAACAGGATGAACTGAGGCAATATAGAATGGGTCGCGATTATACATGCAATAATGCCGGTCGAGTAGTTGCTATTTATTTAATCAAGGCTTTGCACGGCATTCAAGCGTACGCCGTACAAACTGGCCTTGTCATCCTGCATAATCATTGAAATAGTTAATGTGCCCTGCTCAACATTGGGGCCTTTAACGCGCACATTGAATGACAATTGATAATAGAGTTCGCCACCTTTTTCACCCATTTTTACCGAGTTGGTAAGGGCATATTCTTCAATATTGCCAAACAATGCATGCAGCTTCTGGAGTTGTTGCTGTAGTTGTTCCTGGCTGATTTTTACCTTGGCCTGTTCGTTAAACAAGGCATAAAGGCCCTGGTAATCTTCACGGTTATAAAGCTCTACCACGTTTTTACCCCATGCCTTGGCGATCTCTGTGGAAAGCGTTGCGGATTTTTCTGCCATGACGGCTGAAGATGGCTTTTGCATCAGCAGTTTGCTGGTCATGGCCACATTAACAGCCAAAAGAATCAGTATCAGTGTTAGCAGGATATGGGTTGTTTTATTCATATTACTTTCTGCTATGGGTTGATGTGCTGGGCAGTGCAACGTACACCGGCTGGAATTTTATGGCCGGGATTATCCATTTTTAATTGTACGCGGAAGGTACCGCTGGCCGGATCAATTAATGGGTCAACGATAATCACCTGCGCCTTGCGTGATTCGACGACAGCAGTTTCGGGCTTGATCATTAAGAACTGCCCTTTGGCGATCTGGCCGAAATAACTGGCAGGCAATAATAGATCAACGTGTAGCGGATTCAGGGTAGCCAGGCGCATAACGGGATCTACATTGACGTACTCGCCTTGTTCATGCAATCGATCAACAACAACGCCGTTGATAGGGCTAAACACAGAACGTAATGCCAGTTCTTGTTCTTTCAGGCGTAATTCCATTTGCGCACTGAGCAACTCAGTTTCAATTTCATCGCGCTCATGTACAGATAATATTTCATCCTTGTAAAGTTCCTGGTTGCGCTCCAGCTTTCTTTTAGCAAATTCAGTTTTTACCTTGGCCAGTTCAACACCCGCTTTCTCAACACCGGCTTTTAACTGGAACAGGGTTTGCCCCATTCTTATCGTATCGCCGCGCTTCACAGCGACGTTATCCAGAACGCCACTGACCGGTGAACTGATTTCCACTTTTTGACTGGGCTCTAACATACAACCTAATGCTGATAATCCAAGTGGGGCTGTAGCTGTAGCGGCAACAGGCACAGCCGCAAATGCATACCCAGTAAATATGATCATCTGGCTAACAGCGGCAATAAATATCAAGCGATGTTTTTTCAACGGTTTTCTCCTGCAAAGGCCAGAGTGCGCTGGCGCTGTGAATCGACTTTTATCAGTTGCATGCGCTGGCGGTAGTGACTTCCTTCCAGCTTTTTCTGGCATTGTGTCTGGATGAGATAACCCAGCCTGTGCGGCAATGGACGGTTTGCAGCCGAAAGGGTTTTAATCATTCTTTTCATCAACGGGCCAGACATTTTTTTTATCAATTGGTCTTCTAATGATAACACTGTGCTTACCGAACCGGGATCACCTTGCCTGGCACCCCGACCTGCAAGCTGCCTGTCGATGCGGGCGGCATCCTGCAACTCGGTAATAATAACATGTAATCCGCCGGCTGCCCGCGTTTCTCCGGCCAGTTTAATATCAGTTCCACGGCCAGCCATGCTGGTTGCCACCATAATGGCACCTGATTGACCCGCCTTGGACACTATTTCGGCTTCTTCCTTATCCTGGCGCGCATTCAGTACGTTATGGGTTATGCCCTCTTGGGTGAGCACCTGGCTGATCGCTTCTGACGATGCCACTGAATTGGTACCAATAAGGATCGCCTGGCCTTGTGCCACCAGTTGCCGGGCAATGGAGGAAACACGTTGCCATTTTTCTGTCTCGGTTAAATACACTTCACAATACTGCTTACAGCGCTGGCTTTCTTTTAATAGCGGAATATTTTCACTACGCAATCGATACACACTAAACAATTCGCCGGCCACTTCACGCCCGGTTCCTGTCATGCCGCACAAGTGATGATATTTGCGAAAGAAGTTCTGGTAACTGATTTCTGCATTAGTTTCGCGCGGCTTGGTAAGCTCGCACTTTTCCTTCATTTCTATCATTTGTTGTAAGCCTTGTCCCCAGCTGCGGCCTGGCATCACTCGTCCGGTATAGGGATCAACAATCTGGATAGCGCCTTCTTCATCGATAATATAATCGCGATCGAGATGATAGACGTGCAAAGCGGTAAGCCCCTGTGTTACTAATGGCTCGCGGTAGAACGGGCTTTTCCACAATCCATCCAGTTGTTTACACTCTTGCAGCAACAACGCATGACCAGTATCTGACATTTTTATAGCGCCATTTTCATCCTGATGGAAATGCTGGTCCTTTTTAAATTTTCCGGCAATCGTCATGGCCGTTGTCAATAATAACTCTTCGCGCGAACCAAATTTTTCATCACCGGAAATGATCAATGGTGTGCGTGCTTCATCAATAAATACGCTATCGGCCTCATCGACAATGGCAAAATGCAAGCCGCGCAATAGCAGGCGCTCTGACCACGAGGAGTCACTGACCAGTAAACTGGCTTGCAACAGGCGCGGGTTTTCCTTGCCATTAAGAACCAGGCGATCCTTCAGGAAATCAAAGGTGAGTTCCTTGTTACTGCAATAACATAAATCACAGGCATACGACTCGCGGCGCTCATGCAATTCTTTTTCATGAGTGATAATACCTACCGATAAACCAAGGGCGTTATACAGTGGAATCATATCTTCAGCATCACGTTCGGCGAGATAATCATTCACTGTAACAACGTGCACGGGAATACCTGCCAGACCGGCAGTAGCGGCACCCAATGTTGCTGCCAGGGTTTTTCCTTCGCCTGTTGCCATTTCTGCAATAGACCCACGCAACAAGGCGATGGATGCCCGAATCTGCGTATGGTGATGTTTCATGCCCAATACCCGACCACTGACTTCCCTGATCACGGCAAAGGCTTCAATAATGGTTTTTTTATTGATGCCCTCCAGGCGCAATTGCCGGCGCACATCAACTAACAGTCTATCGAGTTCTTCCTGTGGCACCGTAGTGATTTCCTGGGTACGTTGCATGATAGCATTCACTATTCGATCATTTTCTTTCAGCAGCCTGTTTTTATGGCTGCGTCCAAATTCTTTCAGTCGGGATATAGCGAGGTCGAGCTTGTTACTGTCTTCCCACACCTGTTCATTGCGCAGGCCGGCAAGGATAGCTTGCTTGACCGCAAATTCAGACATCAAAGTACTCCAGGAAGGTACGGCGAACGAGGCGATAGCCGCGATAAACCAGTGCTTCCGGCGCATGCTCAAACTGCACGTAAATACGCTCATCTACATGCGTAGCGGGGAAATGAGCAAACTCCAGATCAACCAGGAAGTATTGTTGCAGTGTTTTAGGTTCTTTCGCTGAGGGATCCATAATGATCTTGCCGCCGGCATTTTGTGTCAGGATCTGACTGACCAATGCCTTTGATGCGGAAGGGAACACTTGCCAATGATCAGGCTCTATCATTGCTGACAGGTTTGCTGCTTTTATCACGTGCACTTTACGGGTTCTTTCACGCACCAGTTTTATCGATGTTTCAGGAATCATCGCCCGCACTTTCACCTGTTTATCATCCATGACATAACCGATCAGATCTCCGCGCATCACATACCGACCCAATATATCTGCAGGGTTTTTTACCTGCCAGATTCCATCAGCGGCTGCATACAACTGAAGCGATTCCAGTTGTTTCTGGTTTTCGGCAATCTCTTTGCTTAATCGCATCAACTCTTCATCGGAAATTTTAATCTGCACAGGATCATTCCACGCACCCTGGCGTTGCGCCTGGGCTTCGGCATATTGTTGTTTCAATACTTCATGTTGTGTATGTAGCTGTTTATTTTCACAGTTCATAAGCTGGTCACCTTTATGTACATAGGATCCTGCTTTTTTTACCAGCTCTTGCACAAAACAGCTTTCGTTAGTGACCACACGGCGGTCTTCCCCCATCTGCACAACACCTTCAATGCTGGTGGTGATTGGAAATGGCAGAATACAAAACACTAAAATAATAACGCCCGCACATAAGGGCATCATGATTTTCGGGCTTCGTGTACCCGAACGAATGTCACTGTCATTCCATGACTTTTGCAATAGCTTGAGATTAGGCCAAGCCCACGTACCGATAAATGACCATAATGCCAACACCACACCCACAATAAAATATTTTTGGGCGACAAATAAAACAATAGTAACCATCAATACCAGACGATAAACCAGTGCGCCGACACCATAGAAAAAAAACCAGGCGGCCTCTCTCTTGTCATATGCCGGTGAAGCGTGTCCTTTCACGCCAAATATAATTCGCTTGACCAACCAGGCCCAGTATTGATTGGCACGCTGTGCAAGGTTGGGGATTTCCAGAAAATCGGCCAATACGTAGTAACCATCAAAACGCAACAAGGGGTTGCCATTAACCATGACGGTAGAAACACCTGCAACAAACACCACGTTATAGGCGATCGATTTGATGAATCCGGGTTCTGCATTTACCCATACCAACATGGCTATAGCTGCTATGAATAACTCCACCAGAATGCCTGCAGCACCCACCAGAATGCGCTGTTTTTTATCAGCAAATGCACTTGATGCCGAAGCATCTACATAGGGCATGGGAATCATTACCAGCAGCATTACGCCTAACTCATGTACCGAACCGCCACCCCGTTTGACAGCGAAGCCATGGCCTAATTCATGCAATAACTTGATCACCGGATACACCAGCCACAACAATACCAGGTTGTCGGCAGTCAATACCCTGTCAGTAATATTTTTGGTTAATTCTTCCCAATGTTGCCCGGCGATAACCAGCGCTGTAGCCACCAGCACACACCAGATTAGCGCAAAGGTTTTGGTAAATAACGGGGCTACCCATTTTTTACCGGCTACCAGGAAACGTTCGGGATCCAGTAGCGGAATTTGAATTGACAAGGGAGATTTTAATTTTGCCATCCAGCGCTGGCGCTGGGCATTCTGTCCGCGCTCAAACAATTCACCTACATCGCCACTGATATCCATACGTATCAAGCTGGCCTGATACAGGCTCGCTAACAACTGTAGCATTTCTTCATGGGTGGGCATTTCCTCGCCAAGTCGACGTGATGAAATATCCCACAACTGGTCGACGGTATGCACACCATTCATCAACCCGACTATCAGGTAGGATTGTGCAGACAATCGCTGTACACGACCACTGATATGATCCTCGAGTAAATACCAGCGTTTGCCGCGATAGCGATGGGCATGCACTGTCACATGATGCCTGAGCTCAGGCTTTAGCTCGGCTATGCGATACCAGTCACGCGAAAAGAGGGTTGCTGTCATGATTCATTATTTCCCACAGCGACAATCATCTTTACCAGCACCATTTGCTGCCATTGTGTTAGCCCCATAAGCGCCATAACTGCAACCTTAGCCAATCATTCAGGCTCCGAGTCCAGACACTGATCAACAGGCGACGATCAACATAAACTTGCGCAACGCCTTCTAGCCCAACGCGCAACTCTTCAGCATGTGTTGCTATATCCGCTTCTACACGGTAGACCGTGGCACCCTCCCAGACTTCAGCGACAGGATTAATACGCGTTACCGTAAACGGGAATTCCATATCGGATAATGCTGCCAAAACCAGTTTGCCTGTCTGCCCCTGACGAATATCATTAATGCGAAATTCATCAACATAAATTGCAAGACGTAAACGCTGGCTAGGTGATAATTCAAATAACACTTCACCTTTTTGTACGACAGAACCAATACGCTGACTGACATCACCAGAGACAATAAGGGCATCAAACGGGGCAACCAGTGTGGCTTGTGAAATTTGGTAATCGAGTAATTCAAGCTCTGCCTGCGCACGTTGCATCTGGGCATTACTCACTTGTACTTGTGTACGCTCCTGATTGGCCAATGCATCTTCATATTGGCGCCTTGCCGTTGCCTGTTGGCTTAACCAGCTCATACGTTGCAAGCGCAATTCTCGCGTGTCCAGCTCAGCTAACACCTTGCCTTTAATGGCGGTATCACCGGCACGAAGGCTGGCACTTTGCAAATAACTGTCAAACGGTACTACCATAGCCCTTAATTCTGCACCCTCAAGAATGGCATCAGCGCCAATATTATAATCGCCGGGCATAAAACTGAAAAACAGGGTCGCAATGATCAACACGATACCCATTATTTTACGCACAAGATAACCTGGCCCCAATAAACGACTGGCCTGGTTATGCAAACTTCGTCCTATATAGGCATACAATGGCAAACTGGATTGCCGCTTTTCTTCAAGTACAATACCAATAAAATTCGCCATGGCCTCTGCTGTCAACTGGTCTTCCCTGCTAAAAGACTGATCAGGGCCGCGCTCGAACAGTACTGCGCCATAACATAATTCCTTATCGACCAACGGCACTGTTAACAAAGTACGCTGGCCTTCTGCTTCAGCCAGTTTACCGTGTGAAAAACTTACCTGGCTAGTGCCTTGTGCCATCGGGAAATTGATGGATTCTTGCTGGTCAATAGCTTCCTGCATGGCACTTTCTGTCAACTTCAATAATTCATGCTTGTTCGCATGTGCACTGCTATCAGATTCAGAGTGTATGGTGAGCTCTCCGCCTTTAACAAAGCCCAACACAACACGCTCTGCCTGCATTCGACGGCCTAACAAATTTACAAAGCGTAAAGCGGCATGTTCAAAATCACGCTCGCCTAACACATTGGCAATTCCATCAATCACTATTTCCTGGCGTTCGGATTGTTTTTTCTGTGTACTTAATAGCCCACGACTTAAATGCAACTCTAGCCAGGCCGCACAATACTCAATAATAGTGAGGGTTTTTTGCATATCTGCTGTGTGGCTTGCGGTGAACAATATGGTAACAACTGCTCGCAATACACCATCGATCAATACCGGATAACTGCCCAGATGATGCTTGCCATCGTCCAGTGGCGTTATCAAAGGTTGTTTTTTCTTGAGCGTGACTTCTGCAGCATTTTGCAATAGCTCATCATAGCTGTGTTTGATCGGCCAGATTGCCCGGGCATGGAACTGTCCGGTAAAATCATCATCTGTCACCAGCAAGGCCGCTTCTGCATTGGGCAATTGGGCGCAAGTCCATATCAACCAGTTAAGATACCAGCCGGCATCGGATGGATCTAACAACTTGTTTAGTTGCTGAATCGATTCGGGAATACTGACGCTGAATTCATCCATGGCGTGACACTTCTTTTAGGATTGGCATATATTCACTCAACACAAATAAAAACGCTTCGGTGCTATTGTACACACCGAAGCGTTATAGATATTTATAGCGGTTTTGTTAAACAGGTTTATCGTCCACTTCACCCATAGCGCCAAAACGTTTTTCGTATTCATCAACAACACTACTCAATAACTTTGACAAGCGCTTGGCGGCAAAAGGGCTCAATATCACGCGATCAGTCAATTCGATAGCCACTTCTTTTTGACCGGCACGCCATGCCTGATTAGTGCCAAACAGCAATGTTACCTCTTCACGGGTACTTGCTACATTACACACATTCGCATAAACGCTGCGCATTTTGCTGTCGTCCCAGCGAATCGTTGGTGCATTGCTTTTCTTTTTGGCTTCTTTAGTTTCAGTCATCATTTTACCCCTGTTATTCCTGTTGGTTTTTTATTGTTGCGTGGAATCATCCCATTTCTCCCACACGCTAAATTGTTCTACCGCCTGCTGCTTGCGTAGCTGCAGGAGATCGCCCTGGATACTGGCTGCATCGGCATCAAAGCCGGTAACATTCCATCCTCGCCTGCGACCTACACTGGCCGCAAGCAACAAGCTTGCTGCAACCGGTGCAGGCATTGAGCCATCAATGAGAGACTGGTTAATTGATGATGTGCCATTCTCTGTTTTTTCACCATCATTCCGGTATGGTAACAATCTGGATTGGTTCTGCAACTCAAGAATAATGTTTTCAAGCCAAATGGCATCTTTCTGTTGTAACGTACCTTTTGGCGTCTTCATTTCTCCTGGTAACAGCCCTTCGCCTTCCTGAATCTCTGGTAACACTTCAGTTTTACCATTACGTTTTAATACCGGCTTTTCTTCAGCATTACCATGATTTTCTACTTTTGCCAGTTCATCGCTAATACCATGACCCGATTGTGCATTCATGGGTGGCAACGGTAAATTAAACAAAAACTCTTTCAGCGCTTCATCCGATAATCTTGATAATTCATCACCATTCAATAGTGGCTGCAAGCGCAATGCTGTATCAGTACGCAGCGGTGAATCGGGCGCCTCATCAGGACCCCATCCCCAGCTATCATAATCCATTGTCTGGGCAACAATACCGGTTGTTCTTGTATAGAGATCAAACATGGTGGAAGAAATAATTTCACGATCGGTAGCCTCTGTTGACACTAGCGCCGCAGCGAATCCATCTGCATCCTGAATGCGCCCTGAGTTACCAAGGATAATATCTTCTGTTAGCTTGCCAAAGAACATATCCCATCCATAACCACCTACCAGCACATCAAATCCTTCACCGCCATAGATACTATCATTACCGCCATGCAGCACCAGCGTGGATTGCATATCTCTTGCACCTGCCGAGGTAATCAATATCTCGGCAAAATCACCAAAAATAATATCGTCACCCGCTTCACCATACAGCTGATCATCACCAGCACCGCCCAGCACGATATCATCACCATCCCCTGCCATGACAATATCAACACCACCTTGATCAGGGTCGGTATCATTGTAGATAAAGAAGTCAACGATCAAAGCTTCATCAACGATAAAACCTCCGGTATCCGCCACGACAATATCGTTATCACTGCCGGTATTGATGTAATCATCTCCAAGACCAGCGAAAACCCTGTCATCTCCAGCACCCGAAACGATGTTGTCATTACCGTCACCGTCATTGCTGGTGATAATGCTCAGTAATACACCACTATCAAAAAGAATTTCACCGGTGTCGCCCAATATCCAGTCATTACCGTTTCCAGTAAAAATGGCATCATCACCCTGGCCTCCTGCTACAATATTATCGCCATCACCCAGATCGAGTGTGTCATTGCCAT
This sequence comes from uncultured Spongiibacteraceae bacterium, assembly GCA_964617765.1. Classification (GTDB taxonomy): domain Bacteria; phylum Pseudomonadota; class Gammaproteobacteria; order Pseudomonadales; family DT-91; genus CAZTZY01. The sequence goes on along the minus strand of CAZTZY010000098.1, from coordinate 525 downwards.
TACTGTTACCGGATGCTGTGATGCGCTCCAGATCACCCATATCGATAATAATTTCACCGCTATCAGCCAAAACTACATCGACGCCATTACCGGTAATAATATTATCATCACCCCAACCGGCAATAATAAAGTTATCGCCATTCAGTGATGTGATGGTATCTGCACCCTCATAAGTATTGGTAGATTCCGCTTGCACAAGACGGCCATTGATAAACAAGGCCGAACCCACGTCACCAAAAATTATGTCGTTGTCTATACCGGTATCAATAATATCTCCACCGATACCGCCAATGATGATGTTGTCGCCATCGCCGGCACTGATAATATCCATATCCCCGTTAAGGGTGTCTTCAACTACTACCGATTCCACAATGCCGGTATCCGAGAACAGAATTTCGCCATTATCACCAACAATAATATCGTTGCCATTGGTTGAAGTAATCTCGTCGCTACCCGCGCCACCGAGGATCACGTTGTTGCCATCGACGTCATCGATAAAGTCATTGCCGACCAGATCGGATGTTG
>CAZTZY010000097.1:0-10050 GCA_964617765.1 uncultured Spongiibacteraceae bacterium | reverse complement strand
GTGTCAAATATTAATGGAATAATAATTTAACGCCAACTGCAATTGAGGTTATTTCAAAAATACGTTTTATAAAAAGATTGCCTTTAATGATTGATAAATGCGCCCCTGCAAAACCACCAATCAATGATCCGGTTATCAATGCGGGAATCCAGCTCCAGGCAATCTCTTGTTGCAGTCCCAGTGTTATTGCCCCGGTGCTGTTCCAGAATAAACCAACTAATACCAGAGTGTGGGCAATCGCGAGCTTGTAATCAAAGCCAAACCAGCGAATAAGCCAAAGGGTTACCAGTAATCCTGTTCCGGAAGTGAGTGAGCCATTCAGGAATCCGAAACCAAAAATACCCGCCGCGCCATAAATAATGCCCTTTGCATCACGATTTTTTTCTATGTATTGTTGGCCCAGCTCTGGTTTGTAATATGAGTATATCGCTATGGCGATGGTAAGCAGGCCAAGAGCACTTTTGGCCCATTCGGCAGGCACTAACAAAATGGCATTGGCTCCAATAATAACGCCAGGAATGCCGCTGGCAATGATGACTAGGGAAATAGATTTTTGAAGTTTGCTGGATTTAATATGGCGCAGGGTGGCGCCAATGCCCAGTGCTACACTGGCAACTTTGTGAGTGGCCAACGCAACGGGAAAAGGTAAGCCCATAAAAATAATTAGAGGTAATTGGATCAGCCCAGCCCCGCCTCCGGCAAGTGCAGAAAGACAGTTGGAAATAACAGCGATAACAAAGAGGCATGCTTGATCTAGCCATCCCTCCAGGCCATAAGTGTTCATGGGTTTATAGATGGTAGTAAAGGCTGATAAATGGTCCATAGACATTAAAGTCAGCGCCAATATCAATACTTAATGTGCCTAATGTGCCTTTGGAATGTAAGTCGGTATTAAAGTAGCGATATCCCCCCGTAACTCCCAGGCCGTAGGGTGTTTCGTATTCCATATAGAGATTGGCATCAGCAGACCGGTCGCTGCCCGTATCACCGCCGTTCATGGAAAGGCCCATACTTAAACCCGATAAGGGCATCTTGATGCCTGTATTTAAATAGATAAGGCCTAATGTTGTGCTGAGATCGGATGTGCTTGATGGTCCCGATGGCAGGATATTTAAATATAACTCGCCATTGAAATTACGTGCTGTTATGCCGAGATCGAGAAATCCCATCCCATCAAGTACATTATAATATAGAGTTAAATCGTTATGGCTAAGTTTGATCGAGCCCTCAATGGGAAAACTGAGAACATAGGTTAATGTGCCAGTACCTTCGTGATTAATATTGCTATGGCTCAATAGAATATCGGGTAGAAATTTAACGGGATGTTCAAATACAGTATAAAAAAATGAGTTGTAGTTTTTGTTGATATCGGGCTCTTCCAGTTCAAGGGTGTAATCAATGCTTGGGGCATCAATGCTGCCATTAGCATTGGTATACCACGCTGAAGCGCCTATATAAAAATCATAGCCGGAATTCGCTCGATAACGGTTAAAGCCGGATTCAGCTTGTACGCCAAAACTCAGTAAACACAACGCACCGAATAACACTTTTTTCATGGTACCTTCCTTATTTTTTTATAGCGGCAAATGCACGTGAAGCAGCTTCAATACTTTCATCAATTAATGCTGCGGTGTGTACGCTGCTGACAAATCCTGCTTCATAGGCTGATGGTGCAAGATAAACGCCTTCATGCAGCATGGCATGAAAAAAGTGTTTGAAAGCGTCGATGTTGCATTCGGTAACTTGCTGGTAACGGGTAATGTGTTTTTCGTTCGAGAAGAAAAAGCCAAACATGCCGCCCACCTGATTAGTAGTGAAGGGAATGTCTGCCTTGCAGGCTTCTTCGGTAAAACCCTTCATCAAGCGTTTTGCCAAATGATCCAGATTCTCGTAAAACCCTTTAACGCTCACTTGTTCGAGCATGGTCAGTCCGGCAATCATGGCAATCGGGTTGCCAGATAAAGTGCCCGCCTGATACACCGCACCTAATGGTGCTATGCATTGCATGATTTCACGTTTTCCGCCAAATGCCCCAACAGGCATGCCACCGCCTATCACTTTACCTAAAGTGGTTAGATCGGGTTTGATGCAGTAATGCGCTTGTGCGCCACCTAAGGCTACACGGAACCCCGTCATTACTTCGTCAAAAATCAGTACGCTGCCATACTGGTCGCAAATACTGCGCAAGCCTTCGAGAAAACCCGCTGCCGGAGGAATGCAGTTCATGTTGCCGGCTACTGGTTCGACGATGATACAGGCAATTTGTTCTCCCAGTTCGGCGAATACAGCTTTTACTGATTCTAGATCGTTGTATATCAGCGTGAGGGTTTCCCTGGCTAACGCCTTGGGTACACCGGCAGAGCTCGGTTCGCCTAGAGTTAATGCGCCGGAACCGGCTTTCACCAGCAGGGAATCGGCATGACCATGGTAACAGCCTTCAAATTTTACAATCTTGTCGCGGCCGGTATACCCACGTGCCAGACGAATAGCACTCATAGTCGCTTCTGAGCCGGAACTGACCATGCGTACCATTTCTATACTCGGCATGAGTTCAATGACTTTTTCGGCGAGCAGGATTTCTATTTCTGTTGGTGCGCCGAAGCTCAGGCCTTTTTGCATTTGCTTCTGGATAGCATTCAGTATTTCCGGATTGGCATGGCCGGTAATCATCGGGCCCCATGAGCCGACATAATCGATATAACGTTTGTTATCTGCGTCAAAAAGAAACGGACCTTCACCGCGGTTAATGAAAATCGGGTTTCCCCCTACCCCTTTGAAGGCGCGGACAGGTGAGTTAACACCACCAGGAATGGATTGTTGGGCGCGTTGGAATAATTCATCAGAACGGGTCATGGTTTTCCTCAAGCTTGGCTTAAAACGGTTTTACTACCGCTAATATCACAATGATAAACAGGGCAACAACGGGAAGTTCGTTAAATACACGATAGAACACATGGCTGCGTGTGTTTTTACCGGCGGCAAATTGGGTAACGATTTTGCCGCAATAAAAATGGTATATAAACAATAATGTCACCAGAGAGAATTTTATATGGAACCAGCCAGCATGTTTATAATATTCAGGGTTGAACGATATCATCCATAAACCCAGAAACAGGCTGATAAAGGCGAAGGGTGTGGTAAAGCGATACAGTTTACGTTCCATGATGCCCAGGCGTTCTTGTGTGGCGGCATCGGTGCTCATCGCATGATGAACAAACAGGCGCGGCAAATAAAAAATACCGGCAAACCAGCAAATCACAAAAATAATATGGAAGGCCTTGATCCATAAGTACAGCATGGCAATTTATCCGAAAAATGGTTTCACTCTATGATAAAGGCAAATTGTGCAGAATGCTTGATGAATTCCTTGCGCGGTTTTGGCTGAGTCGGATTTTATGGATGCGTGCTGAAATATCATGGTGAATGGGTATACTAGGCTTTCTTTAAATTTTTTCGTTATCCGGGTTCGAGGTTCAAATTGATTAAAGTCGGTATTGTTGGTGGAACGGGTTATACGGGTGTTGAGCTGTTAAGGATCCTGGCAAATCATCCTGAAGTGGAGTTATCGGTAATAACATCCCGCGGTGATGAAGGCATGCCTGTGGCAGACATGTTCCCCAGTTTGCGCGGGTTTGTGGATGTAAAATTTACAGCGCCAGATACCCAGGCACTGGCGGCGTGTGATGTCGTATTTTTTGCCACGCCGCATGCTGTGGCCATGAACAGCATGGCTGAATTGCTCGAACATGATGTTCGGGTTATTGATTTGTCAGCCGACTTCCGCGTGAAAGATATTCCTTTGTGGGAAAAATGGTATGGCTGTCAACACGTCTGTCCAGAGTGGGTGGAAAAGGCAGTTTATGGTTTGCCAGAAGTTAATCGTGATTCCATTCGTTCTGCAAAGCTGGTTGCGGCAGCAGGCTGTTATCCGACGTCAGTACAGTTGGGGTTTTTACCTTTGCTGGAAGCTGGGTTAATTGATGTAAAACATTTAATAGCCAATGCTGCATCGGGTGTCAGCGGCGCCGGCAAATCGGCAAAGATAGATAATATTTATGCCGAAGTTAATGACAGTTTTAAAGCCTATGGTGTGAGTGGTCACCGGCATTTGCCGGAAATTGAACAGGGTTTACACTTGATGGCAAAGCAACCTGTTAATTTAACCTTCGTACCCCATCTGGTGCCGATGACGAGGGGTATTCATTCCACTCTGTATGCGCAATTAACCGTTAATGGTGATGTTGATTTACAGGCCTTGTTTGAAAAACGTTATGCCAACGAGCCATTTGTGGATGTATTGCCCAAGGGTGTGTTGCCACAAACACGCAGCGTAAAAGGTTCAAATCATTGTCGCATTGCTGTGGAAAGACCCCAGGGTCGTGATACGGTGGTGGTGATGGCGGTGATTGATAACCTGGTAAAAGGTGCTTCAGGGCAGGCGGTGCAATGTATGAATATCATGTTCGGTTTCGCTGAAACGACAGGCCTGAATATTGTGCCTTTGTCTCCTTAAATAATAACCGGTTATTTATGAAGCAGGATTTACGTGAATATTTCTTCCAGCATCGCCATCAATTAAGTTTGGTGTTCTCAGCATTTTTGCTGGGTTTATTGTTGGGCGGCTCTTTGTACTGGCATGCCAAGCGTCAAATTGCCATTAAACAAGAGGAGGTTGAGCGAGTGGCTGTAGAGAAGAAAGAACTGCTCCGGAAATTTGCTGCATCTGAAGTTGAAGTTCGGGTTCTGCGCAGTAGTCAGGCTAATCTTAAAAAAACGCTGGGTGAAAGAGAGGCAGCTATAGCAGAGCAAGAAACCTCTTTAGAGTTTTATCGGCAATTAATGGTTGTTGATAATAAAAAAGAAGGACTAGACTTAAACAGCTTCACAATTAACCGTGCCGAATTACCTAATATCCTGCATTTCCGTTTTACATTTGTGCAATATGCCAAACAACATCAGGAGTTAAAGGGGCGCGTGAATGTCAGGCTGGAAGGTAAGGAGCGTAGCAAGGTGGCAATTTATTATTTACGTGATTTATTAACAACACCTAATGCCAATTTTGGCCAATTACAATTTAAATATTATCAGATACTCGAAGGTGATATTTCATTGCCGAAGGGATTTGAGCCACAGCAGGTTGTGGTAGATGCAGAATTAACAATAAAAAACGAGCCATGGCAACGTAAGTTAGTCTGGCATATTGAGGAGTTGTAACATGTTTGGTCGCGATAAAAATGAAGACAAAAAAGACGTTGAGTTAGAAAAGCCCCCCGTTTCTTTCAATAATCCGGTGGGTTCCGTTATTCCCAAACCCTCTGTATTGGGTAAGGATGCCAAGTCGGTGCGCGGGTCATCAACAACGCTTGTCGCACGCGAAACTGAAATTTTTGGTGATATTAAATTCTCGGGCAATCTTGAGATTGAGGGCCATATAGTTGGGAATGTGATGGCTAATCCGGGTTCTGAATCTTCTGTGCGTGTACTGGAAAATGGCCAGGTGGAGGGTGATATACAGGTGCCAAAAGCCACGATTAATGGTGATGTAAAAGGTAATGTGCGCGCGAGCACGGTTGAATTGGCAGCAAAAGCCAAAATTGAAGGGAATGTGCATTACGAAGCGCTGGAAATGGTCAAAGGTGCTCAAGTCAATGGCAATCTGGTGTATACATTGAAGCCTGAAGCTGCAAAGATCCTCAAGAAAGACTGATGCCGTCAAGGCGGCTTGCATTGACTAAAAGCCGCTTGCAGTGAATACTTGACTTAATTGGTATGATTTAAATGAAGAGTGTATATAGATGTCTGCTGCAGAAGTATTTGAACCAAATCCATTAACTTTTACTGATCGCGCTGCCACAAAGGTACGTGAGTTGGTTGAAGATGAAGGGAATAACAACCTGAAGTTGCGCGTATTTGTGACGGGTGGCGGTTGCTCGGGATTTCAATACGGTTTTACCTTTGATGAACTCGTCGCTGAAGATGATATTCAAGTCAAAAATAGTGATATGACTTTATTGATTGATTCCATGAGTTATCAGTATTTGGTGGGTGCTGCTGTTGATTATGTCGAGGGACTGGAAGGCTCTAAATTTGTTGTGCAAAATCCCAATGCTGAAACTACTTGTGGGTGTGGCTCATCTTTTTCTGTTTAATAAGATCACGTGCGTCATTGACTAAAGTTTCCCTCGATAAATTCCACCCAAAACCCTGAATCCCTTTGCTCCGGTAGCGGTTGGTAAATTTCCTGCTGCATAATTCATCGTTTGTTTGGCTAGCCAGGCGAATGCAGCCGCTTCAACCCATTCCGGATCTATGCCTAATGCTGTTGTGGTTGCAGTGGGTTTGCCACTTATTATTCTAATGCGCTCCATCAGCTGCATATTGAATGCGCCACCGCCGCAAATAAAAAGTTTTTCGATGGTGGGTGGTAAGGCGTTCACTATGGAAATGGCGGTAAGCTCAAGTAATGTAGCCTGAATATTTTCGGGTTTTGTATTTTGCACATTGAATTGGTTGAGCCAATGGGCATCAAAGAGCTCTCTGCCGGTTGATTTGGGTGGCGCTATGCTGAAGTAAGGTTCGGCAAGCATTTTTGACAGCAGCGCGGTGTCGGATTTACCGGACTTTGCCCAATCGCCATTTTGATCATAGGGTTTGTTGATGTGTTTTTGAGCCCAGTAATTCATCAATACATTGCCTGGCCCGGTATCAAATCCCTGGATAGTTTCATTGCCAAGAAATAATGAAACATTAGCCATGCCGCCAATGTTGATGATAGCCCGATTTTCATCGGTGGAGCTAAAGGCGACTTGATGAAATGCAGGTACTAACGGTGCACCTTGTCCGCCTGCCGCGATGTCGCGATTGCGGAAGTCAGCTACTACTGTAATTCCGGTATTTTCAGCTATGGTACTAGGATCGCCAATTTGCAAGCTATAACCGAGTTCACCGTTTGGTGCATGGCGAAGGGTTTGGCCATGACTGCCAATGGCGATTATTTGGGTGTTATCAATATTCGCTTCTTTTAATAATTCTATAACGGCACCACTCAATAAATGAGCCATTTCTTTTCCCAGAATAAGGCTGCGAGTAAGTTCATTATCCTGTGGGCTGTTTAATGCGGCAATTTCATTTTTTAACGTATTGGGCAAGGCAATACTTTTAGTTTTAATTGTGCGAATGCTTTCAGAGAAATCCATAAGAATGGCATCGATAGCATCAAGACTGGTTCCAGACATCAAGCCTACATAAAGCGCGTCTTTTCCCATGATTTATCCATTACTATTAGCGAGTTGTCGTTTTTGATATTCAGCTTTTATTGACTGAATTTGCTCTTCAAAGCGTTTTTTATCTTTTGCTGGAATAGGATCTGCCGGTGGCAGGAGTTTGGCAATATCGCGTGGGTTGCGGTGAACGCCATTAAGCAGGAATTCATAATGTAAATGAGGGCCTGTAGCATAACCGGTTGAACCTACTGTACCTATAACATCACCCTGTTTTACCCGTTGACCAGTTCGTGCAAATCGCTTGTTGAAGTGCAGGTACTTTGTTGTGTATTCGCGCGTATGTTCAATAAAAACAAAATTGCCATTGGCAGCGCTGTAACCGGCTTTGCTAACACGACCATCCCCTGCCGCATAAACGGGCGTGCCTGTTGGTGCGGAGTAGTCGATTCCCCGGTGTGCGCGTATTTTTTTGTGGACAGGGTGCATTCTTCGCATATTGAATTCCGAGCTGACGCGTGTGAAATCCAGGGGTGCACGTAGAAAGGTTTTGCGCATACTCAAACCCTGAGGATTAAAGTAGCTAGTGGTTCCATCTTTAAATTTATAACGATAGGCTGTAAAAGTTTCTTTTTCATTGGTATAGCTGATGGCAAAGAGTTCGCCATCCCCAATCTTTTCCCCGTCTACAAATTCTTCTTCATAAAGAACATCAAAGGTGTCTCCTTTGCGTGGGTCTAAGACAAAGTCAATCACACCACTGAAGATATTCGCTATGCGAATTACGGTTGTTTGAGAGAGCCCGGCTTTTTTTCCATCAAGGAAAAGTGAGTTTTCCAGTGTAACTTTGTGATAGGCGAGACGGACTTCGGGTTTTTTAACAATGTACTCAAGCTTGAAACTGTCATCAGGATTCAGCGTAATATCAAGACTTTCCAGTTTTGAGGGGGTGTATTTAAGTTCCACCAGTTTATTGTCGTTATCGAATGCGAAATGTAATTCATGACCAGGATAAAGCTTGGTTAATTCCTTGGCGTGCTCATCGCTGGCTAATATTTTATCTAATACGTTTGCTGATACATGCAATCGTTTAAATATTTCCGATAGGCTATCGCCGCTTAACACTTTTTCACTGTGCCATTTCCAGGTGTCTTCTATTTTGTGTTGTACCGGCTCCTCTGGTACGGCATTTTTAGTTATCAGGGATTTCTTTTGTTCAGCAGAATAATTGAGTGCAAACTGGCTCAATATTAATAGCAGTATAAGTCCACATAAAAGAATTAAATGGGGGCGCGGTAAGGAGAGTAGAATCGGTCGTAAGTCTTTGTTTTTTTTCATTATGCTAATGTTGGATAATCAATCATTTGATTATATCAGAGGTTTTGCTGGGTAACTTGTAATTTAGTGTTGTTGGTGTATTGTTTCGCATCTTTTTTGCATGAATGACATAAAGGGTAAAAAAAGTTATGGATTCGCACAGTGAGCTATTGGCAGATCTAGAGCAGCGAGGATTGTTGCAGCAACAGACTGGTGACGAAGGTGAGTTAACTCGTCATCTTGAGCAGTCGCGTGCTTTATATTGCGGATTTGATCCGACGGCAGATAGTCTGCATATAGGAAGTTTGGTGCCCCTTCTTGTTTTGCGACGTTTCCAGTTGGCGGGTCACAAACCTATAGCATTGGTTGGTGGCGCAACAGGATTGATCGGCGATCCATCATTTAAAGCGCAAGAGCGACAATTAAACACGCCAGAGGTTGTGGCGCAATGGGTAGAGCGGTTAAAAAAACAGTTGGGTCGTTTTGTTGATTTTGATGGTGGCGAAAATTCTGCAGAAATAGTGAATAACCTTGATTGGATTTCAGGTATGGATGTGCTGACTTTCTTGCGTGATGTAGGGAAGCATTTTTCTGTTAATAATATGATTCATAAAGAATCGGTAAAGCAGCGATTACAGCGTGATGGTGACGGCATTTCATTCACTGAATTTACTTATATGTTGTTACAGTCATTTGATTTTGCTGAGTTATATAGCCGTTTTAACTGTACTCTCCAGATTGGCGGGTCAGATCAATGGGGAAATATTACGGGGGGTATTGATTTAACCCGGCGTATCCATCGTGGCCACGTTTTTGGTTTGACATTGCCTTTGGTGACTAAGGCGGATGGTGCCAAATTTGGAAAAACGGAGTCTGGAACTATTTGGCTGGATCCACAAAAAACATCACCGTATGCTTTTTATCAGTTCTGGATAAATACTGCCGATGCGGATGTTTACAAATTTCTTAAGTATTTTACATTTATTCCGGTTGTAGAGATTGAAGCCTTGCAGCAGCTTGATGCTAAACGAGAAGGCAGGCCGCAAGCTCAGGAAAGGCTTGCTAAAGAGGTTACCCTGCTTGTTCATGGGGAGACTGGCTTGTTGGCGGCAGAGCGAATTACCCATGCACTATTTTCAGGTGATCACCAAGGGTTGTCTTTTGAGGATTATAAGCAGTTGCAATTGGATGGGCTTCCTTCTTCATTGATTCCCATTTCCCGGTTAATGGATTTGTCATTGGTTCAATTGCTAATGGATGCGGGGATGGCAGGTTCAGGGAAACAAATAAAAGATGCTCTGGCCAGGGGGGCGGTGGAAATAAATGGAGTACCGCAGTCTATGGCGGATAATATGTCATTGAATCAAATATTTACTGATTCAAATGCTGTATTCGAAAAATACCATCTCGTGAAACTGGGGAAGAAAAAATATCACCTTTTTTATCTATAAAACCTTCAAAACAGGTTGCCATATTGTTTCTGATGTCTATAATGCGCGCACTCAAAGGATGG
>CAZTZY010000096.1:0-10100 GCA_964617765.1 uncultured Spongiibacteraceae bacterium | reverse complement strand
CATTCAAAATGAAAGTTTTTCAAATGTTTATTAGATGTGTCCAGAATCTATTTGGCCTTTATGCTTTCAATATAGCTGTAGAGTGGTTGTAATTGCTGAATGCGCTCATCTATTGGTGTGTGCAGCATATTAAAACTTGCACCAATACACATTTGATAAATGGTCATCGCAACAATTTTTTCATCGGCCGCTAATTTGATTTCATTGTTCTGCTGGAGTTGTTTAACGAGGTTTGACAGGAGTTCTATAGCAGCATCAGCAATGGCATTTACGGTAACACGCATTTCATCATTAGTGACAGCATAATCCCATAAACACAAACGCACGCGCCATTCAGTGTCCGAAATCTCGTTGGTCGGCATAGCTGCGCTTAGTAGCGGGTATAAACTTTCCAGATGGATATCATTAGAGGGAATATTGCCTAATGGTCCCAATATCCGTTCATTTGACCAGTTGAGGGCGGCAATGACGATGTCATCTTTTCCTTCAAAGTAATGCGGCAAAGTACCCACCGAGCAACCCACATGCCGTGCTATGTTTCGCATGGTCAAACTTTCCAGGCCTTGCTCGGCAATTAAATGGGCAACTGCGGCAACAATATCGCTACGGCTGAGTTTTTGTTCAACGGTTTTAGGGTTTGTCATGATTGTATAAAAATTAATCAATTTTCATTAAGGAAGAGATTGCGATTATAGATTTTTTTCAATATAGTTGCATCCACTTAGTCGAACGATCGTTCGATAGGCGGATTTTAAAGCGATGTAAAATTCCGCTGTTGAATAATAGATAAAAATAATGAAATAAGAGGCAACTCATGGCTAAAGCAGCAATCGATACATCCTACCTGACCCGTCCTGATACTAAGGATCTGGATCATATTCCTGGTACTGATGGTTTTCCTTATTTTGGTGAAGGTCTTAGAACAATTTGGGGGTTGGAAGACCTTTTGGATGACCATTACAAGAAATGGGGTGAAGTATCCCGGGTAAAATTGCTGCACCAACGCGGCATTCTGGTCATGGGTACTGAAAATTACGGCAAGATTTTCCTTGATAAGGATCAGAACTTCTCTACAGAAATGGGCTTTGCTGAATCGATTGGCCAGTTCTACAAGGGTGGCATCCTGATGAAGGATTTTGGTGATCATAAATTTTTGCGTCGTATGATGCAGACTGCATTCAAGAATGCGGCGATGAAAAACTATGTGGGCATGATGAACCCCATCATGCAGCAGCATATTGATCAATGGGACAAGGTTTCACGCTTCCAGTTTTTCCCGCATATCAAGGAAACCTTGTTAGAAGTCGGAGCAAAGGTATTTATTGGTGCAGAAGCCGGTGAAGAAACCCGCAAGATGAACAAGGCTTTTCTGGATATCAATGATGGGTTGATGGGGCAAATTCGTCAGGAGCTCCCTGGTACACGTTATGCAAAAGGCAAGAAAGGCGAGCGCTACTTGCGTAGTTATTTTTCAGACCAGATCAAGCTTCGCCGCAGTGGCGATGGTACAGATATGCTCAGCTTCATGTGCCGTGAGAAAACCGATGATGGTGAGTATTTCCCTGACGACCTGATTATACCGCAAGGTTCATTCCTGTTGTTTGCTGCCCACGATACCACCACCAGTGTATTGAACCATATGGTTTATTACAGTGCCATGCATCCTGAGTGGCAGCAAAAAATGCGCGAAAAATCCCTTGCGTTAGGCAAGGATTATCTCGATTACGAAGATCTGGATAAAATGGAAGTGATGGACAGGGTATTCCATGAGGCACTGCGCCTGCGGCCATCGGTGGCCTTTTTTGCCCGTAGAACGATTAACGAATGTGAGATGGGTGGGCATCGTATACCTGCCGATACCATGGTGTTTTTATCGCCATTGCATAATCATCGAGATCCGCAATACTGGACTAATCCAGACAAATTTGATCCTGATCGTTTCTTGCCCGAGCGTGCCGAGCATAAAAACCATTCGTTTTGTTACCATCCTTTTGGTGGCGGAGCGCACAAATGTATCGGCATGCATTTCGCCAATATGTTGGCAAAAACTTTTATGCATCAATTATTATTGAAGTATGAATATAGCTTGCCTGATAACTTTAAAACCCCCTTTGTATGGGTACCATTACCGAAACCAAGCAAGTTACCGTTGCGTTTTGTTCGTCGTTAGTCGTAATTTACAAGCCGTTGTTTTAAATTTGAGCCGGATATATTCCGGCTTTTTTTGCCTGTTGATTTAGCCAGTCATTATCAAGGTCGATATATTACATATCGAGCTGTTCAGGTAATAATTCCCTTAGTGCATATACTTCCCAGACACGTGATTGCACAAACAGATCATGAAGATCGGGATCAATATGATTACCTTCTTTCATGCGTTGTAAAATGCCTAATACCTGACTCATTTTCATTGGGTCTTTATAGGGGCGATCACGTGAGGTCAATGCTTCAAAAATATCGGCAATAGCCATCATGCGAGCAGGAATGGACATTTCATGTCGTTTCAATCCGCGAGGATATCCTGTGCCGTCCATTTTTTCATGGTGGCCGCCCGCATATTCAGGTACGCGTTTTAATTTCCGGGGGAAGGGTAGCGACTCAAGCATGTCGATTGTCACAGCCATATGGTTGTTAATAACATTGCGTTCATGGTTCGATAAGGTTCCGCGTTCAATGCAGAGAAAATCGAGTTCTTGAGGTGTTATTAATACCTGTTCTTCACCCTCACTATTTAGCCAGATGTGTTGTCCGATAATATTCAGGCGCAGTTTATCGGTCTCTGCCATAAATTCCCCACCTTTGTTTGCCTTTATGACAAAGTCCAAATTATCACTAAGGCGTTTGATATCTGCTTGAAACCGTACTTGCAAAATATCCTTGTCCTCAATGCCATGGAATAATTGCTGATAATATTCTTTTTCCAGTGCGAGTTTTGCTGCAGAAAACCGCATTTTTATTGTTTCAATACCATCCTGGAGTAAGTGCAATTTAGTGGATTTATCCAATAACGTATCGGGGGTGGATAATTTCCCGCAATCATGTAGCCAGGATGCTACTTTAAGCTCGTACCATTCATCTTCATTCAGGTTAAATTCTTTAAAGGTACCCTGGTCTTCACAGGCAGCCTGGGCAATTAACTCCATGAGTAGTGGGATGCGGCGACAGTGTGCGGAAGTGTGAGAAGACTTGGCGTCGATTGCTTGTGCTATACACTGAATGAATGAATCGAGTAATTCTTTCATGTCTTTGACGAGCATAAGATTGTTCAGGGTAATAGCGGCATAACCTTCTAGAGCTTTTAAAGTGGAAATTTTTTCTTCGTTAAATACAGTAATGTTACCTTGTTCATCTTTGGCGTTTAACAACTGTAATACACCCACCAATTCCCCATCATGACTGAGTAAGGGGACAGTCAAAAAAGATTTGGATTGATAATTAAACTGGGCATCGAATTTACGTGTGCCGGAGAAATCAAAGTTATCAACATGATAAACATCATCTATACAAACCATGGTTTTGGTAACGGCGGCATAACTTGCAACGTTATGAAAATTTGCCTCACCATTTTCGTTATATAAGGGTATAGGTGGTAAATCAATGGGTTCGCCACTGTATCCGCCCTTATGAATATTTAATGAAGTATTTACCATTAAAGAAAAGGTTAGCAGAGGTATTTCTCCGGTATGATTCACCAGATAAATCGTCCCGCCATCGGCATGAGTGACATTTTTTGCAGCAACGAGAATACGCTCTAACAGTCTTCCCATATTGGTTTCAGAGGCGAGTTCAACCATTAAGTCATCATGTGACAAAGTGGCATCATAAATATGGGTATTATTATCGACAGTAACCATGATAAATTTACACTCTCTTGATTGAGTTTCTCTTGATTGAGTTTTTCCTGAATAAGGTCAAAAAGTAAAATTGATGAATGAGTTTAGCTTACTCTATTCAGTGATTCTCTAATATTACAAAATAGTAGAAACTTGCCTTTAAGTTATAGAAAACAGACATTCTTGATATTTGAGCTAAAATATTACGGTGCGATTAGAGAATTAAGTTAATTTATAGGTGTTTTATGGCAAGAACATGGTTTTTGGAAGGTTTTTGGGGCAGTAATGAAGACACCCTGCAACGGATGCCATTAAAGCAATTTCCAGCCAAAGTAGGGCGTGACCCTAGTTTGCCTCTTGCTATTGTCCGATCAGAAATTTCCCGCGTCCATGCGGAATTTTTTGAAAAAGGCGGTGAGCTGTTTATCAGGGATTTTGATAGTACCAATGGTACTTTTGTTAATCATCAGGCACTAAAGGGAGAGGCGGGTTTACGTCATGGTGATGTTATTCATTTTGCCAGCTATGAAGTGCGTGTACTTGAAGAATTTGATGAGGATGCTAATGACTCAACCCAAACCACGATGAAGGCCATATCATTGGCTAATAAATTACCCACTGGTTTGCATGAACTGCAAGTATTGTTAAATGAAAGAGCTGTGCGGGCAGAATACCAGCCTATCGTTAATCTTGAGGGTGATTTGTATGGCTATGAAGTTTTGGGTCGTGGTAAGAGTGTTTCATTGCCGGTGAGTCCTTTGGAATTATTTCGAATTGCAGAGAGTATGCCGGGAAAGGATGCTGAGTTATCAGTATTAATGCGTGATATTGGTGTTAGTGAGGGATATTTACAATCACAAACGACTCGATTGTTTATGAATACACATCCTGCTGAAATGAAAAATACCAATCATTTATTAATGACAATGCGAAAATTACGGGAATCTTGTCAAAATTTACCTATGGTGTTAGAGATTCATGAGGATGCCGTAGCCGATGTTGTTTTGATGAAAAAAGTGGCTATGGAATTATCTGCATTGAATGTTGAATTGGCCTACGATGATTTTGGTGCAGGGCAAGCGCGTTTAATGGAAATGATTGAAGTGCCTGTTAAATATGTGAAATTTGATATTGCACTCATTCGCGGATTACACAAGGCGCCGGAACTAAAACAAAAAATGGTAGCAGCTTTGGTGGCAATGACCAGAGATATGGGTATTCAGGCTTTAGCCGAGGGTGTTGAAGGACCCGAAGAATTGGCCTTATGCCGACAAATGAAATTTGATTTGATACAAGGCTATCATTTCAGTAAGCCCAAACCACTGATGGATTACAAAAAACCATGACGTTTGTTTTCAGGATTTACGATGCAGGGCAAAATCAGCCAATTCAACCAATGCATTTCGATAGGTTGACTGAGGGAGAATCTCCAGGCGTTTTTTGGCGTTGGTAACATAAGATTCTGCAAATGCATGGGTATAATCCAGTGCACCATTATTTTTAATCAGCGATAAAATACCTTCAAGATTGGCGGCGCTTTTATTTTTGATGGCATTAATCACTATATCTGCTTCGCCATTTTGGGCAATTTCTATTGAATAAATCAATGGCAAGGTAGGTTTGCCTTCGGCCAGATCATCGCCGGCATTTTTGCCCATCGTGGCAGCATCACCTTCATAATCGAGAGCGTCATCGGCTATTTGAAATGCGATGCCTAAATCAATGCCATAGTTATAAAGGGCATCTTGTATTGCTTCTTCAGCGCCAGCAATAATGGCGGAGCCTTTAAGTGCGGCTGCAAATAAGATGGCCGTTTTATCACAAATGATGCGTAAATATTCTTCCCGGGTTGTAGTCGGGTCACCCGCTTTGGTCAGCTGAAATATCTCACCTTCGGCAATCTGGTTGGTGGTATCAGATAATAGCGACATGATTCTCATATCACCGAGTCCGACCAGCAATTGAAAAGCGCGGGAATAAATAAAATCACCCACCAAAATACTCGGTGCATTACCCCAGTTGGCATTGGCGGTTGGTCGGCCCCGGCGCAACATGGAAATATCAACCACGTCATCATGCAATAAAGTGGCGGTATGAATAAATTCAATGATAACTGCGAGGTCTATGTGTTTCGTGCCCTGATAATTACAGGCGTTGGCAGCCAGAAGGGCTAATAATGGTCGCAGGCGTTTGCCGCCAGCCTCGGTAATGTAATGGCCAATATCTTCAACCATGTCGACGCGCGAATATAGCTGTTCCATGATGCGCTTGTTAACAGCATCAAAATCGTCTGAAACTAAACTGCGGATGTTCTCCATCATGACACTTTTCGGTTGTTTTTTTCTTGTCGCGAATGCTATGAGTCTAGCTCTTTACTGTCAAGAAAAGCCGAAAGACTTCCGTTAAATGCCAATAATTGCCTTTGGAAGAGAGTTTTAGTTGCTAAATGGTGCGTCATTCTTTAAGATTAGCGCCCCTGAAATCTGGCAATTGCCAGTGCCTGGGCTTGCCCCTTACAACCCTTTACGCAAGCAGGCTAGAACTGGAGAGTAATATGTACGCAGTAATTATTAGTGGCGGAAAGCAACACCGAGTGGTTGAAGGTGAAACGCTGAAGCTGGAAAAAATCGAACTCCCTACCGAATCTTCTTTCGACTTTGATCAAGTGCTGATGGTGGGTTCTGGTGCAGAAGTGAAAATTGGAGCTCCTTATGTTGCTGGCGCAAAAGTAACTGCTCAAGTAGTTGCCCAAGGACGTCATGACAAGGTTACCATTATCAAATTCAAACGTCGTAAGCATCATATGAAGCGTGCGGGTCACCGTCAGTGGTTCACAGAAGTGAAAATCACCGGTATTACAGGTTAATTAGGAGTAGAAAATGGCTCATAAGAAAGCAGGTGGTAGTACCAGTAACGGTCGTGATTCCGAAAGTAAACGCTTAGGTGTTAAACTTTTTGGCGGTCAACAAGCAGTTGCTGGCAATATTTTAGTTCGTCAACGTGGCACACGTTTTCACGCTGGTAAAAATGTAGGTTGTGGTAAAGATCACACCTTGTTTGCCAAGGCTGATGGTGTTGTTAAGTTTGAAGTAAAAGGCGCAGAAAAACGTAAATATATTTCTATAGTTGCCTGATTCGTAAAAGCTTTAAAAGCCCCATCATGTTAAGCATGATGGGGCTTTTTTGTTTTCAGTCAGGCTGTTTCTATAATGCAGGCAATTCCTGATGTTGATGGCTTGAATACCTTGCCCTCTGCATTTCATAATAAATCGCTATTTAATCCTCTATCTATTTGAGAAAAAACATGAAATTCGTTGATGAAGCAATAGTCAAAATCCAGGCTGGAAAAGGCGGTAATGGCTGTATGAGCTTTCGCCGCGAAAAGTTTATTCCTATGGGTGGGCCAGATGGAGGTGATGGTGCAAGAGGAGGCAGCGTACATCTTCTTGCTGATGAATCATTAAATACCTTGTCAGATTATCGCTACCAAACCGCGTACTCGGCTGAAAATGGTGGCCCAGGTAGAGGTAGAAATTGTACTGGCAGGGCGGGTGAAGATTTATATCTTAAAGTACCCGTTGGAACCTGTGCCTATGATAATAGTACAGATGAAATGATTGGTGAGCTTACACGTCCTAATGAAACCTTGTTGATTGCACAGGGTGGTCGAGGTGGTTTGGGTAACACCCATTTTAAATCGAGTACCAACCGGGCACCACGTCAAACCATTCCGGCAACGCCTGGTGAAGAGCGTGATGTGCGCCTCGAGCTTAATGTTATAGCCGATGTCGGTTTATTGGGATTACCGAATGCAGGAAAATCCAGTTTTATTCGAGCAGTATCTGCAGCAAAACCCAAAGTGGCCAATTATCCCTTTACTACCTTAACACCTAATCTCGGTGTTGTAGCGCTGGATAACCACCGTAGTTTTGTCATTGCGGATATTCCAGGATTGATAGAAGGTGCAGCAATGGGTGCGGGTTTAGGTATCCGTTTTTTGAAGCACCTGATGCGTACCCGTATATTGCTTCATATTGTTGATTTACTGCCTTATGAGGGAGATCCGGCGCATGATGCCAAAGCGATTGCTAAAGAGCTGGAGAATTTCAGTCCTACCCTTGCACAACATAAACGTTTTTTGGTGTTGAACAAAATTGATCTGCTGGATGAAACTGAACGTGAAATCAAAAAACAGGCTATAGTCGATGCGTTGGAATGGAAAGGGCCTGTATATATGATATCAGCGGTCACTGGTGAAGGAACACAAGCACTGGTCTATGACATCATGGCCTATATTGAAGAATTCCGCGAAAAAATGCAGGATGAAGAATTCGCCGAAAAACAATCCGAACGTTTGCTGCAAATACAGCAGGAAGGCCGAACCAGCATACTGCGGACGGTAGAATTAAAACGTCAGGAAGGCCAGGAGTTACTGGGTGGCGATGAAGAAGATGACGATGATTTTGATGATGACGATTATGATGTTGAAGTGGTTTATGTAAGAGAATAATTATGAGTCGTAGAAAAACATTAAGCACGGCCAGGCGCATTGTCATTAAAATCGGCAGCGCATTATTAACCAATGACGGTAAAGGCCTTGATAAATCCGCTATGGCAGATTGGGTGGCGCAAATTGCCCAATTACGTTTGCAAGGGTTGGAGGTTGTTCTGGTGTCATCGGGCGCAGTTGCTGAAGGCATGAAGCGGCTCGGTTGGTCCAAAAGACCTGAATTCCTGCATGAGTTACAGGCAGCTGCAGCAGTCGGGCAAATGGGTCTGGTACAAGCCTACGAAGTAGAATTCCAGCGTTATCAGCTTCACACTGCACAGATTCTTCTCGTGCATGATGATCTTTCAGATAGAAAACGTTATCTGAATGCCCGTAATACGTTACAAACCCTGATCACTCTGGGTGTTGTTCCTGTTGTAAATGAAAATGATACGGTCGCCACTGATGAAATCCGTTTTGGCGATAACGATACGCTTGCAGCTGTCGTTGCCAATACCATTGATGCCGATTTATTGATAATACTTACTGATCAGGATGGCATGTACGATGCTGATCCCCGCAAAAATCCTGAAGCCAAACTTATCGGTGAAGTCAAAGCCGGCAGTGAGCATTTGATTGCCATGGCATCTGGTGGCGGGGAATTAGGTCGTGGCGGGATGACTACCAAAGTGCGCGCTGCAGATCTGGCCGCTCGTTCTGGCACAGATACCATTATTGTGGGTGGTCGTATCAAGGAAGCCATCACCCGAATCATGCAAGGTGAGGAGCTTGGTACCCTGCTTTACAGCGAACAAGAACCTTTGGAAGCCAGAAAGCTTTGGTTAGCCGGTTTAATGAAATGCAAAGGTTCCCTGATTCTTGATGATGGCGCTGTCGCTGCGTTGAAAAAGGGAGGTGTGAGTTTGCTGCCCATCGGTGTTTCCGAAATAACCGGAGTATTTGCCGAAGGCGATATGGTGAGCTGTATTGATTCATCAGGGAGTGAAATAGCTAAGGGCCTGGTGAACTATCCATCAGCTGAGGCAATGAAAATAAAAGGCCTTACAAGCAATAAACTAGCGGATGTACTAGGCTATCAGGGTGAGCCTGAATTGATTCACTGCGATAACCTCGTAATTCTCTAAACAAATGAAAAACAGGGCATTTTTCTTGACACTCTAGGGTGTGTTACATAAAATGCGCGACCTTGATTGAGCAGTTATGCGCCAGTAGCTCAGTTGGATAGAGTACCTGGCTACGAACCAGGCGGTCGGAGGTTCGACTCCTTCCTGGCGCACCATATCGAAATCTTCCGTAGTCCTAGGAAGCCCTGAAGCCAGCGTAATTGCTGGCTTTTTTTATGTCTCCTTGTATTATCTAGTCTAATGAAATCCTGTGAAATCCAACATATTTGGGGGTATTTCTGGGGGTATCTGTCAAAATGACTGGGGGTACTTTTTATGGCAGGGAAATCTGACAAATTAACTGATTCCGAAGTGCGAAGTGCTAAGGCGAAAGAAAAGGTCTATACCTTACCTGATGGCAAAGGATTGTATCTTCAGATTAAGCCTAATGGCGGTAAGTATTGGCGTCTTAAATTTCGTTTTTTGAAGAAAGAGAAACTTTTGGCTATTGGTGTATATCCTGACGTAACTCTTAAGGCTGCACGTAAAGTGGCTATCGAAGCTCGTGACAAAATCAGCCAAGGTATTGATCCTTGTGAAGAGAGGCGACAATCTAAAATCGCTAAAACCGAAATTCATGAAATTACCTTTCAG
>CAZTZY010000095.1:0-10274 GCA_964617765.1 uncultured Spongiibacteraceae bacterium | reverse complement strand
CCAATTCTTTTTTATCAATGTGGTTTTCAATTTCAATGATTTTGTTGGAAATATCACTGTGTAAACTCTTAACTATTTGTGATAAATATTTTTTGTGTAGTAAGACGCCATCCAACAGTAATTTCGTTTTTTCCAGAGGTGCAGTATTACATTCCAGATTGGATTTTATGAGTAAATCAATAATTCCATTTAATTTTTCTATGCATTCATTTGTTTCAGTTAAGCTGAGATTAAAAATGTGATCGTTAGATAGTTTATTTGTTAATTGGTTGTTTGCACTGATCATATGTGCATCAATGATTCTATCGATATCATCAATTAATTGATTAAATTTTAACTGTTGATTATCGGCAGGTTTGAGTTTTATTGTTTGCCAAGCATTTAGAATGCTATTTTTTTCTTGAGCATATAATACAACTGATTGAGTGGATATCTCATCATTAAGTATTTGTGTTTTTAAATTTATTAATTGAGCGAGTAAATCTTTTTGAGTTGCATTATCATCAGAATGTCGAGCCTGAGCTATGGCAATATTTTCTTTTTCTTGCTGTGCATTCTTTAATTGGTTTTCACACTCCAGGATAAGTTGATTAATAATGTTTTCTTTTTCAGTGGAGATTTTATTTTCAAGTGTTTTGAACTGTTGTTTAGTACTTAATAAAATACCTTCATATAAGGGATTGAATGCAGAGTGGCATAAATGATTGAGTTTACTAATTAAGGCTTCAGCGGTTTTGTTAATATCTTTTGCGGCTAATTGTTGCTCCTTAATTTTATCCAACATATATCTTATGGTTTGTTGCGATTTTTTATCTCTGCCATTGACAATAACAAGAGCTTTTTTTAACGCTTCCTCTGAAGTTAATTTATTAATAATTATCAGCCACACTTTTCCATTGTTAGTATTGTTCATTAAGGATATTAAATGTTCCTCACTTTTAATGCCGCTCAATGCTAACTCTTTCAAGTCATTACTTTCACAATAGGAGATAATTCCCGCCAATAATTTTTCGTTTTGACAATCAATGATAAAATTATCAACTTCAACAGCGTTAAGATGTTCAGATTGTGTTAGTGTATTTACCCAGCATTTTAATGAAAATTCCCGATCGTTTTCAGATTGAGCTTCATAAGCTAGTTGTTGTAATAGTGGCAAATCCTCAATTTTGCTAATCGCTAGCTGGCGAATGCTGCCTTCTTTGTCGTTTAATGCAATTTCCTTAAGAAGGCCAATTTCGCTTTTATGCAATTTTGATAGAGCAGTTTTACGGATTTCAGGATTATCATGTTGCAATTTTGGTCGAAAAAGCTTGTTTAACATCGTATTTAATTCTTCTAACAGCGTATAATGAAAAAGCAATAGTAGAGACTATTGCATGCCTGTCTTTATTTATCATTCTAAACCATGCCTGCAGATATATGCTAACGCAAGATATAAAACAACAAATCCAGGATTCTTATAGCAAGTTCTTGAAAAATAAAGAACTCAAGCCGCGTGCTGGGCAAAAACAAATGATAGCCCATATTGCCAGAAGCCTGGGTGCTATTGAAATGGATGCTGAAGGTCATCGTATCAATGAATCTGGAATCTGTGCAATTGAAGCAGGAACTGGTACAGGTAAAACTGTAGCTTATACGATTGCAGTATTACCTATAGCTAAAGCGCTAGGCAAAAAAGTGGTGATTTCTACGGCAACAGTGGCATTGCAGGAGCAAATTTTGTTGCGTGACCTGCCAGATATACAGCGTCATAGTGGATTGTCATTTCGTTTTGCATTGGCCAAGGGGCGTGGTCGTTATTTGTGTTTGAGCAAACTTGACCAAAATCTTCATGCCGATGAAACCCAACCATTCATTTTTGATACAGAAGAACCAGCTTATATTAATGATAATCAAGTTGTGAAAATGTATGAATCAATGGCACAAGCATTATTAACATCAAAATGGGACGGCGATAGAGATAATTGGGTAACTGAAATTGCCAATGAAGTTTGGCAGCCATTAACTGCAGATCGCAATCAATGTACAGGCAGGCGATGCCAACATGTTATGCAATGCAGTTTTATCAAAGCCAGAGAGAACCTCGGTTCTACAGACTGTATAGTAGCTAACCATGATTTGGTGATGGCAGATTTGGCTTTGGGTGGAGGAGTCATTTTACCTGCGCCATCTGACACCATTTATATTTTTGATGAGGCGCATCATCTGGCTGATATTGCCCTGAAACATTTTGCGGGGCAGGTGCGTATTCAGGCTAGTTTGCATTGGCTGGATCAATCAATAAAATCTATCAGTGATATCACCAAAAATTATTCCATATTCAATAAATTGTTAGATACCCTTGATGAGTTGCCATCGCGTCTTCTTGAAATTAAAAATATATATACGGAAGTTAAACCACTTATTGAGCAAATAGTGCAGCCAATTATGGCTGATTTTTCAGGACAAAACCAACTGCCTTATTTTCGTTTCGAGCATGGTAGAATACCTGGCCGATTACAGGAAATAGCCCAGATTTTATCGCAACGTTTTAATGGATTAATTGATGATCTAACATCTGCTCATAATGTCATTGCCAATGCATTGGAGGAAAATGATACCCATATCCCCATTGCGCAATTAGAGCAGCTTTATTCTGTAATCGGCATGATGGTCAATATGGCCGAACGTCAAGCACAGGTATGGCACGCATATTCCCAGTCGATTGATGGCATGCCTGATTCGCGCTGGATACAAATTGTTGAGTCGGGTGGCTTTCTGGACTTTGAATTAAGTACTAGTCCTTTATTGGCTGCGAATACATTGCAGATGTTTTTATGGAAACGGTGTTTTTCTGCGATCCTTACTTCAGCTACGTTAACAGCATTAGGTGACTTTGATCGTTTGCATATGCATAGTGGCATGCCCGATTTTGCTGAAAAAGTAATAGTTCAAAGTCCTTTTGATTACATGAAAAACGCATGTTTTGTTGTGCCAAAGTTAATTGCTGATCCGGCAGACCATAAAAACCATACTGAAGAAATTGCTAGTATTTTGCCCGATATTATAAAGGATCATAAAGGCATACTTGTACTCTTTGCATCTAAACGGCAATTGTCTGAGGTTTATGATTTATTGGATGGTGAGTTGCAAGAAATAATTTTATGCCAAAACAACATGAGTAAGCAGAAGTTACTTATGGAGCATGTTGCAAAAATTGATAATGAACAACAAAGTATTTTATTTGGGCTAGCGAGCTTTGCTGAGGGTGTGGATTTACCAGGTAAATATTGTACTCATGTTATCATTGCCAAATTATCATTTTCTGTGCCTAACGATCCTGTTGAGTCAGGTTTGTCAGAGTGGTTTGAGACTCAAGGGCGAAATGCATTTATGGAAATTAGCCTGCCTGATGCATCTCGTCGGTTGATTCAAGCTTGTGGGCGTTTGATTCGTAGTGAATCGGATACTGGTCAAGTCACATTGCTGGACAAGCGAATTCTTACAAAGAGATATGGAGCCCAGTTGCTGAATGCATTGCCACCGTTTCGGCGCTTATTGGAACATTCATAATGCACGATAAGTACAGGCAATTAGCGATATTTTTAATAGATCTTGAGGCCGCATTAAGGAATATTTCTTGCTGGGAGAAGACTTCACCTCCTTTTGAGGCATTACAAAGCCAGGAGCCATTTTGTGTAGATGCGATGGAACTTCATCAATGGTTACAGTGGGTTTTCATTCCCAGAATGTTTACACTTCTGAATGCGAAAGAAGACCTTCCTGCTCGTTGCCAGATTGCGCCAATGGCTGAGGAATGGGCAAAAACGCGAGCTATTTCAGCTCGCGAAGTGATTGTAATATTGGAGGCAATTGATTTTGTATTGTCGAGCAGTTAAGGGCAATGAATCTGTACAATTTCATCCATATTTTTTAATTGTGCATTTTTTTCGTCGATCGTCATTACTTTTCCATTTAAAGTCACAACAGGATTTTGTAAATCCTGTATTGCCTTTAAGGCTTTGTCGCATGTAGCTTGATCTTTAGTAGTTTCCGGTGTTGCTTTTGTGTTTTTCTCAGTGCCATCTTCTGCCTCTGCTTCAAACTCCTTTTCGTCTTCATCCGTAATGACATCAGCTTCAGACTCTTCTTCGTCACCATCTTCCATATCTTCGGTGATTTCTTCGGATCGAGGAGTTTTTGTAGAAATCACTTGAACTTCCTGCCCTTTAGGTGCTGTTTGGCTATAGTGGACAACGCCATTTTCATCGGTCCATTTATAAATGGCATTCCCTGCTAATGTACCCGTACAAATAAATGAAACGATAAAAGTGAATGAGACAAGCTTGAGAATATTCATTGGGAAAACCTTTTATTATGGTGATTTGTTACTAATTATTATAAGTATAATCATAATTTCATAAATCATGTAACTGGTTGACATTATTAGGGTAAAAGTCAACAATTACGCGCTATTTAAAGGCCAAGTCTGTCCTAAATTACTGTGTAAATCCAGCCCAAAGTGTATCTTTGGTAAGGGGTTGGCTTTTTTTAATGTTTTTCCAATAGAGGATTAAGCGGTGGAGATGTTATCCGGTGGCGAAATGATCGCCCGCGCACTGAAAGACGAAGGTGTTGAATTCATTTTCGGTTATCCGGGTGGTGCAGTGCTGCATATTTATGATGCCTTGCACAAAACCAGCGATATCCCGCATATTCTCGTGCGACATGAGCAGGCTGCAACTCATGCTGCTGATGGTTATACCCGCTCGACAGGTAAAACGGGTGTTGTTTTGGTGACGTCAGGTCCCGGAGCAACCAATGCCATTACAGGTATTGCTACCGCTTATATGGATTCTATCCCCATGGTCATTTTATCAGGGCAGGTGCAAAGCCATCTTATTGGTGAAGATGCATTCCAGGAAACTGACATGATTGGCATTTCACGCCCGATTGTGAAGCATAGTTTTTTGGTCAAGAGAACGGAAGATATTCCATCTACCATTAAAAAAGCCTTTTATATTGCCTCGACCGGACGTCCAGGTCCTGTGGTTATTGATATTCCCAAAGATCTTACGCATCCTCATTTTAAGTTTCCCTACGAATATCCAACCGAGGTGAAAATGCGTTCTTATTCCCCGGCAGTGCGTGGTCATGCCGGGCAGATTAAAAAGGCAGTGCAAATGCTTTTGGAAGCAAAACGACCCATTATTTATACGGGTGGCGGTATCATTCAAGGTGAAGCGGCTGCAGAGTTAAAAATCTTTGCGCAAAAGCTTAATGCGCCAGTTACCAATACATTGATGGGTTTAGGTGGATATCCTGCAACAGACCGGCAATATGTTGGTATGTTAGGTATGCATGGTACATATGAAGCCAATAATGCTATGCATCACTCTGATATGATTTTAGCGTTAGGTGCACGTTTTGATGATCGTGTGACTAATACGCCTTCCAAATTTTGTCCGAACGCCAAAATTATTCATGTGGATATTGATCCTGCTTCTATTTCTAAAACGATTTCCGCTGATGTGCCTATTGTTGGCCCTGTAAAGGCCGTACTTGAGGATATGATCAAGCAACTGGAAGAAATGTTGGTTAAAAAACAAATCGAGCAGGATAGGGATTCTCTTGATCAATGGTGGCAGCAAATTGATCAATGGCGTGAAGAGCAGGGATTATGGATCAAGCCTCGATATGATGTGAATTCCGGGCTTATCAAGCCTCAGCAAGTTATTGATACTTTATATCATGTGACTAAAGGAGAGGCTTTTGTGACCTCTGATGTAGGTCAGCACCAAATGTTCGCTGCACAGTATTATCGTTTTGATAAACCACGTCGCTGGATTAACTCGGGTGGTCTCGGCACCATGGGGTTTGGTTTGCCTTCTGCAATGGGTGTGAAATTGGCTCATCCTGATTCTGATGTTTGTGTAATCACTGGTGAAGGTAGTATTCAGATGAATATTCAGGAGTTATCAACCTGCACACAATATAAAATCCCTGTAAAAATCTTTAATTTAAATAATGGATATTTGGGGATGGTAAAGCAGTGGCAGGATATGCAATACGAAAGCCGTTATTCACAAAGTGTTTATGAGGATTCTTTGCCTGATTTTATAAAATTGGCAGAAGCCTATGGTCATGTCGGTATTCGTGTAGATAAGCCAGTTGATCTTGAACCTGCCATCAGGGAGGCATTGGCGATGAAAGACCGTTTGGTGTTTTTGGATATTCATGTAGATCGTCATGAGCATGTATATCCGATGCACATTGCTCCCAAGGGTTCAATGCGAGATATGTATCTTAGTAAAACGGAGAGAACAAAATGAAGCATATCATCTCCATTTTAATTGAAAATGAACCCGGTGCCTTATCGCGTGTTGTCGGCTTATTTTCACAGCGCGGTTACAATATTAACAGTTTGACTGTAGCACCTACGGAAGATGTTACGTTGTCGCGTCTAACCATTACTACGATGGGTGATGATGAAAAGATTGAGCAGATTACCAAGCACCTTAATAAGCTGGTTGATGTTGTCAAGCTTGTTGATTTAACTGAAGGTGGCCATATCGAACGCGAGTTGATGTTGGTCAAAGTCAAGGCGTCAGGTGCACAGCGTGCTGAAATCAAGCGTTGTACAGATATTTTTCGTGGACAAATCGTCGACGTTGGACCTACTGTTTATACTATTCAGATTGCCGGCGCGAGCGATAAACTTGATGCTTTTTTAGAATCCATTGGTGATGCCAATATACTTGAAGTTGTAAGAACTGGTGTATGTGGTTTGTCGCGAGGCGAGAAGGTTTTAGCACTTTGATAGATTAAAGTAATAAAAAAGGCCAGCAATTGCTGGCCTTTTTTATTGGAAGTTTGTTATACAATTTTCTTCATATCAGACATATAAGAACGCAATTCTTCACCGATATACTCAACATCGTGATTGCGAATAATGCTGTTAATTTCTATCAAGCGTTTATTGTCGACACCATTATCCTTTAAGGTTAGGCCTTTACCGATAACATCGATAGAAACTTTAGTCATGAAGTCTTTTAATAATGGGCGAGCAGCCTGATCAAATAAGTAACAGCCATATTCTGCGGTATCAGATATAACTACATTCATTTCATACAGCTTTTTGCGTGCAATTGTATTGGCAATCAATGGCGTTTCATGCAGTGATTCATAATAAGCGGACTCTTCAATTATGCCTGCTTCACACATGGTTTCAAACGCGAGTTCAACGCCTGCGCGAACCATCGCGACTAATAAAATACCGTGGTCAAAATATTCTTGTTCTGGAATAATTTGTTCAGTATTTTTGGTTTTTTCAAAGCCGGTTTCGGCAGTTGCAGCACGCCATTTGTGCAAATTGATATCATCGTTGGCCCAGTCGATCATCATGTTGCGAGAGAATTCTCCGCTAATGATGTCATCTTGATGTTTTTGGAAGAGGGGACGTAAAATTTCTTTTAGCTCTTCTGAAAGATCAAATGCCTTGATTTTTGCCGGATTGCTTAAGCGATCCATCATGTTGGTGATGCCGCCATGTTTTAGGGCTTCAGTTACTGTTTCCCATCCAAATTGAATGAGTTTTGACGCATAGCCTGCATCTATGCCTTCGCTAACCATTTTATCAAACGATAAAATGGCCCCAGTTTGTAGCATGCCGCAGAGAATGGTTTGCTCACCCATTAAATCGGATTTAACTTCAGCAATAAACGAAGATTCCAGCACGCCTGCACGGTCACCACCAGTTGCTGAGGCTAACGCCTTTGCTATATCCCATCCGTCCCCATTGGGATTGTTTTCGCGATGTACTGCTATTAGTGTGGGTACTCCAAAACCGCGGACATATTCAGCGCGAACTTCAGATCCCGGGCATTTGGGAGCCATCATGACAACAGTAATATCGTTGCGAATTTGCATGCCTTCTTCAACGATATTGAAGCCGTGTGAGTAAGCTAATGTGGCACCTTTTTTCATCAAAGGCATAATGCTGGTTACTACTGGTGTATGTTGTTTGTCAGGTGTGAGATTGCAAATAACATCAGCCTTGGGTATTAGTTCTTCATAGGTGCCGACAGTAAAGCCATTGCCACTGGCGTTTTTCCAGGAAGCACGTTTTTCATCGATTGCGGATTGGCGTAAAGCATAAGACACATCAAGCCCGCTATCGCGCATATTTAAACCCTGGTTTAAGCCTTGTGCGCCACATCCGACGATCACAATTTTTTTACCTTTCAGGTAATTGCAGCCATTAGTAAATTCACTGCGGTCCATAAACCGGCATTTGCCAAGCTCTGCAAGCTGGATGCGTAAAGGTAAAGTATTAAAATAATTTGCCATATTGTTTTCCTTAGATGAATAAATGAATCAGTGGCGAGCACTTTAGAAGAAGTTTATAATTGCGTAAATTGATATATTTTTAACTAGTTATTGCGTTTTTGGCATTTATGGATTTAAAACAACTTCAAATATTTGCTTCATTGGCTCGAGAGTTACATTTTGCTCGGACGGCAAAGCAATGTCATATGACCGCTTCAGCAGTAACTCGCTCTATCCAGCGTTTAGAGGAGGAGCTCGGTTTTACCTTATTGGTACGTAACAATCGACGGGTTGAGTTGACTATTGCCGGTAAAATTTTTGCTGAATTTGCCGATGGAGTAATTGGTCAATGGCACTATATGCGACAGGCCTTGCAGAGTCAGGGTGGTTCTATTTCTGGGCAGATTAAGATTTATAGTTCGGTAACTGCAAGCTACAGCGTTTTGTCATTATTATTGTCAGAGTTTCGCAAAAGTTATCCAGAAGTTGAGATACAGTTACACACGGGTGATCAGGCCGAAGCCATCGAGCGCATCCAAAATGGGCTTGAAGATGTCGGTATTGCAGCCTTGCCTGAAACACTGCCTCCATCTATTTCATTTAAAACATTAACCTTTTCCCCATTACGTTTTATTATGCCTTCTGCATCAGGCGTTATTTCTGAGCAAATAATGCACTTGCGCTTGAAAAATAGTGGAGTGTTGAACATTGCTGAGCTGCCTTTGATTATTTCTGAGCAAGGATTGGCCCGTGAGCGTTTGGACGCGTGGCTTAAAAAGAATCAACTGCACCCCAATATTTATGCTCAGGTTTCTGGGCACGAGGCAATAGTGAGTATGGTTGCTTTGGGTTTTGGTGTGGGTTTGGTGCCAGAGTTAGTTATTCAACATAGTCCATTGAAAGAACAAATTAAGATTATTGATGATGCGCCTGAATTACAGGCCTTCCAAATTGGATTATGTGCTTTGAAAAATCGGCTGGAATATTCGACAGTGAGCGCATTTTGGAATGCAGCCGACCCCTCTATTTTTAAAGGTATTTTTTATGGTAGACAATAAAAATGAACAAAAAGAACATGAAGATTTATTGCAGGTTTCTTCAATCGCACAGTTGGATAATATTTTGCCGCTAGGTGAATATGAGGAAGATGAGTCCATTGATGGAAAAACTGTAAAAAGTAAAGGCGTATATATACTGCCTAATCTTTTTACTACAGCAGGATTATTTTCTGGCTTCTATTCCATAATACAAGCAATGAATGGCGAGTTTGAAAAAGCGGCTATCGCAATATTTGTTGCGATGATAATGGATATCCTGGATGGACGAATAGCCCGACTTATCAATGCTCAAAGTGCATTTGGGGCTCAATATGACAGCCTGTCGGATATGGTTTCTTTCGGATTGGCGCCAGCATTGGTTATGTTTAGTTGGGCTTTAGCCTCATTGGGAAAAGTTGGTTGGGCCGTTTCTTTTATCTATGTTGCTGGAGCGGCTTTACGTTTAGCGCGATTCAATACTCAGGTTGATGTGGCGGATAAACGCTATTTTACCGGGTTGGCAAGTCCCGCTGCCGCTGCAATCTTGGCATCATTGGTATGGATTGGCAGTGATTTGGGTTGGGTTGATGAACAATTGCATTGGGTTGTGCGTATTTTTGCGGCAATAGTCACTGCGCTAATTGGTTTTCTAATGGTTTCTAATATTCCTTATCACAGTTTTAAAGGCTTTGACTTTCAGGGAAGGGTTCCTTTTGCTGTAATTATACTAGTGATAATCGTTTTCTCTATTATTGTTATTGACCCTGCGCGAGTTTTCTTGATTCTTTTAACGCTCTATGGTTTGTCTGGTCCAATATTAAGCCTCATGAAGAATTCAAAAAAATAATCTGTCAATTTTAGTATCCATTATTGAGAAAACAGGTTGCCATATTGTTTCTGATGTCTATAATGCGCGCACTCAAAGGATGG
>CAZTZY010000094.1:0-10830 GCA_964617765.1 uncultured Spongiibacteraceae bacterium | reverse complement strand
TGGCAGCACTAGCTGCTTAAACTGTTATGCACTTCGCGGTTGAATCCGCCTAATAAATATCTTCAGCCTTTTAAATTTATAAAGATTAAATTGGTTGTTATAGATTTTTTGTTGGTCAAAAGCATAAGTTTGACTTAATTCGCACTGTTCTTCGGTGTTCAGGATTTTGTCAAATTGTGTTCCGGGTATTAAGCCGGATGGCACTAATTCCTTAATATGATTTTTTTGCATGAAAGTGGCCGCTTCTATTAATGCGGATTGATCCGGCAGTGGATTCATGCAATCAATAAAAACAGATAGACCGATAGGGTGTGGGGATAAACTTTCTTCAGTGTCATAAAAAACAATTGAGCCAAGTGGCGACAGCCGCTTTTCGATAAAGGCATATACTTTTTTATAAGAATCTTTAAAGTCTAGCCGGCTGTTCTTTTTTACGAAAAAGTGAAGAGGTTGATTCATTTAAACAACACCTTCTGCAAGTACCCAGTTACCAGGCGCTATTTGTTTTAGATAAGTTTTATTGGCGAACTTGTCAAATACAGCGTTCAGTTCGTCGCGGGAAATATTGAAGTATTCACAGTATTCATCCATGTAAGGTTCCGGGTATAAGCCGTCAAATTTTTTCACCAGTGCAACTGCTTGTGATCTGGCAAGTGCGCCCCTCCTGATATCAATGCCTACGTCTGCGGTACAGCGGCCAAAGCCAAATTTGAGGAACATAAAATAGGTGTGCAAGTCGTACAACGATGTATCGGTTTGGGCAAAGTTGGTATAAGTGCCAACCGATGCAGATGTTTTTTCTTTTAAGCCGCACTTGTCTTTGGCGACCAGATAATGTTCGTAAGGATCCCAGTTTTCGAAATAGGAATAATGGCAAACCGCGAGCCTTGAATCCTTGAAGTCGCTTTCTTTGGGGTAGGTCCAGAAATAGAGTTCTTTTTCGGTAAAATCAGTTTTGTATTGCGTCGGGTCAATACCGCTGAGGTAAATGTTGACACTTTCTTCCAGTCCGTAAAAAGGTGTGTCTTTCAATTTTTTACTTCCACCGTATTCTGTTTCGCCTTCTTCGCCAAACATGATCATCGGGATGTTCATTTGTATGGCCAAGCGGAAAATCGCGGCTTGTACATTAGTCATCCACGCCATTAGCGGCTGGCCATATTCAATCAAGGTTTTTCGGCCTATGGCACGTGCAATCTGGGGGTTGGGGGAAATCATGATGGTGTCATAACCCGAGTTTATGAAATCCCGCAGGTTTTCATCTCCCAGTGCCATGGATAAGGGCGGGACAATATTGACACACAACGGATGCATATTATGTTCATGTTTCATTTTGTAGGAGACATACGAGCTATCCTTGCCGCCACTAACGGGGATGATGCAATCAAAGTTGCCATCATTTCTCCGGTATTCGTCGCAAAGTTTGTGTAGGGAAGCCATTCTTTCCGAATAATCGATGGATTTTTTCTCGACAGCCCAGGTGCAGGCATTACAAACGCCATCTGCATTAAATTGTATTCTTGGTCTGGTAATGGGCATTAGGCATTTTGTACAACGTTTTAGAACTTGCATTGTTATTTTTATCCCCTGATTTGACGCTTGGAAGTACTGGAAATCGTAGAAATCTTATTATTATGGGTTCAATTTTGTCTTAAACAGTCGTTATTGCAAAGTTATTTTTCTCATAGATAGTTTCAAGATCGATAGTGTAAAAATGCCAATGGGATCTATTAAAGCGAATATACTTTGCCGGGCTGCCTGATGCATCTACTTCCGTGGCTTTTATGCTATATTGGCAGCTGAAACAAGCGTATGGAATGTAGAAAAACAATAATAAAAGATAACAATTACCCCCTTTGCTGCTATGGGGTGTTTAAGATAGATATAACATATATGCCCGCGTCTATTCGATTGAAAGAAAAATACACATTGATTTATGGAATCAAGCAATGATTACTGTTGTTGATTATGGAATGGGGAATCTCCATTCCGTTGAAAATGCCCTGCGTTACTTGAGTATTCCTGCACAGGTCAGCAATAATCCTGATGTGATAGCGAAGAGCAAGAAATTGATATTGCCAGGTGTAGGATCATTCCATAAAGCAATGCAACATTTAAACCAGACCGGTATAGCGACAGCCATTAAGGAGGCCGCTGCACATGACGCGGATATTCTGGGTATTTGTTTAGGTATGCAATTACTGGCTGAATATGGAGAGGAAGGTGCAGGAGAAGGCAATCTAACGGAAGGTCTAGGTTTTATTGATGGTAATGTTGTACATATGAAGCCCGTGAATCCCCAGCTGAAAATACCGCATATGGGATTTAATCAGGTAAAGCAACAGCCTGGATTGTATTTGTTCGATGGTATAAATAGTGAGAGTGATTTCTATTTTGTTCATGGTTATCAATTTGTCACATCGGCATCCAATGTTGGCGGTACAACAGAATATGGCGATTTATTCACTTCTGTGGTTATAAAAAATAATATTGCAGGTGTGCAGTTTCATCCGGAAAAGAGCCAGTCTAACGGTTTAAAACTGCTAAGGAATTTTTACAGGCATTCATCGATATGTTAAGAAAAAGATTGATATTCACGCTATTGGCGGCAGAAGAAAAATTTATGCTGAGCAGAAATTTTTCACTGCAAACTACAGGCGATTTTGAATGGATAAAAGATCTATACGATTTTATTTCTATTTCACATTCAATTGATGAACTTGTGCTTTTAAATGTCAGCAGAAAGGTTGAGGACTACAGTAAATTTGCGGATTTGTTGAAGGAAGTGGCTAAAGAATGTTTTATGCCGATTTCTGCAGGTGGCGCTATCCGAACGATTGCGGATGCTACATTATTATTGCGTAGTGGCGCGGATAAAATTGTCCTCAATACGCCATTTTTTACAGACCAGAATCTTGTAAGGCAGTTAGTTGAGCAGTTTGGCAGCCAGTGCATCATTGCATCGATTGATTATAAGAGGACAGGGCAATCAGATACTGTTTTTATCAATAATGGATCAACAGAAATTGAAATGACACTGGAAGAAGCCATTAAAAATGCAATTGGGCAGGGAGCGGGAGAGCTTTACCTGACTTCCATTGCCAAAGATGGTACAGGCCAGGGGTTTGATCTTGAATATATCAACAAGGTTTGTGCGAATTGTCCCGTGCCTGTCATTATTTCTGGAGGGGCCGGAAATTTTGAGCATTTCACCGCGGCGTTGAATGAGGATGTAGTATCGGCCGCTTCCACGGCAAACCTTTTTAATTTTATGAGCAGCGGTCTTACAGAGGCCAGAAACCATATTATCCAGAGTGGTATCCCTTTAGCTAAATGGGATGTAAAAACAGAGGCGTTATGAGTATGAAAATAGAAGGAAAAAAATGCTACCTGACGACATTCTCTGATTCGCATCTGGAGAGTCCGGAGTATTTTAGCTGGCTTAGTGATTATGAAGTGATGCGCTATATAGGTCGAAGTGAGTATTTTAAACCCTTTCGTATGGATATTGTTAGAAGTTATGTTGAAAGCCTTTGGGCTAATCCTTATTGCGCTTTTTTTGCAGTCCATGCGAAAGATGATGATGCATTTATAGGCACATTTAAAATAAATTTTAGTGATGCAGAGGGTTTGATGACGAGATCTGCTGATGTCGGCATTATGATCGGAGATAGAAGTCGCTGGGGTAAAGGTTTCGCTATAGATATTTTGCTATGTGGATGCAAGCATGCTTTTGAAAAATTAAATGCCAGAAAATTAACGGCAGGTGCTAATGCGTCAAATCCGGCAGTAATCAAGGCATTTGAAAAAATAGGTTTCAAAAGGGAAGCTTGCCTTCGCCAGAAATTGCTGGCAGAAAATCAATATCATGACCATATCTTGCTGGGTTGTTTCAAAGATGAATTTGACCAGGCTATTAATTGACCACATTACATTGAAGATAAATCCATTATGTTAGAAGAAAAGGTTGTAGTAATTACCGGCGGTGCCGGTTTATTAGGCAGGCATTTTTGTAATGCGGTTGCAGATAATGGCGGTATAGTTATTGTGGCAGATTTCAACATCAATGCTGCTACTGAAGTGGTTAATGGAATTATGCTAAAGGGTGGAAAGGCGGAAGCAATCGGGATGGATATTACCAATAAGGAATCTGTGATTGCCGCAATAGATTACCTGGATAAAAAATATGGCCATATAGATGCAGTTGTTAACAATGCGTATCCTAGAAACAAGAACTATGGCCAAAAGCTGGAGTTGGTTTCCTATGAAGATTTTATAGAAAATTGTGGCATGCATATGGGCGGGTATTTTCTTGTTGCACAGCAATTTGCTAATTATTTCAAAAATACAGATGGTGGAAATATCATCAACATGGCGTCAATTTATGGAGTGATGAATCCCCAGTTTGATGTTTATAACGGAACCACTATGACGATGCCTGTTGAATATGCGGCTATCAAGGCTGGCATTATTCATATGAATAATTACTTTGCGCAATATTATAAAAAAGAAGGGGTGCGCTGTAATTGTATTTCTCCTGGCGGAATTTTTGATCATCAGCCAGAAAAATTTTTGGAGCAATATAATCAGCGTGGCGGCAAAAAAGGCATGCTTTCGCCAGCAGATATTACAGGTACATTAATTTACCTGTTGTCGGACCAATCCAGATATGTCACGGGGCAAAATATAATTATTGATGATGGCTTTTCTTTGTAGCGCCTAATTAGCGCTAATGGTCTTAATGACATGAGTATAGTGAAATTTCTGAAAAAAAATTCTGGCATGGCGAAAAGCGAAATTCGATCATTCGTTAAGCATATGCTATATCAATATGGTTTGCATGAACCGCAAAACCGAATTTTGCCTGGTGATATTGTCGATCAATTTGTTAATCTCAATAAAGTTAATTGGGTCAGGGAAGAGTTTGGTGTTATCAAGGATTGCATTTTGATTGAAGGCCACCTTGCGAATTATGGGCCTAACTATCTTGTTAGGACGGCAGTTGCCGCCAAAAAGATTCAGCAGTTCCATCACTTGCCCGTTGTGGTTTTATTTCCTGGTTATCCGCATGATTGGCAATGTGCAAGAAAGCTGTACGAGTCATTCGGGATAACGCATTTTATATATACTTCATCAATGATTAACCCAATACAGAGGTTTTATGCTTTTATCAGTTCACAGGTTTTGACAGGCAAGATATTCCTTAAGTTGAAATCGCCTAAGGATTTGGTCGGTGTGACAATTGATGACATACCTGTCGGCGATTTGATCTATGATGACATGCTGCGTTATTACATGAAGTCTACTATCGAGCATATAGATCTAACAGCTTGGGTTAGTCTGTCAAGGGCAACCGGCTTCTGGAGTAAATACAAACAGCTGTTTAAAAAAATCCATGTCAAATTTCTTGTGAGCACTCATTTGGCTTACTCTGAGTATGGTATGTTGGTGCGTTATAGTCTTTTGCAGGGCGCTACAGTTATTGAAACAAACGATACTACAAATACTTTGCATAATTCTATCTGCAAGGATAACTTGCCGACTTATCATCAGGGCATAAAAAATATGCTCGAATTGTCTGTTAGACGCCTTGGGAGTGATCTGGTTGAAAAGCAAAGAGTGATGGATGAGGCGTCGGCTAATCTGGATAAACGTATTGTAGGCGAGTTGAGCCAGATTGATGTTTCTCTGGCCTATAAAGGTAAGCAAGTATACACAGACAGCAAGTTGAGAAAGGTATTAAATATTGATAATGATAAACCCTTCGTATTTATATTTGCTCATATTTTTAATGATTCGCCGCATACAAGCAGTTGGTTAATGTATCAGGATTATTATGTATGGTTAGTCGAGACGTTGAAAATAGCAAAAACATGCACACAGACTAACTGGTTAGTTAAGCCGCATCCTGCTGCTGGGCTTTATAATGAAGATGGTGAAATTGAACGGCTAGTCAGAGAAATGCAGGCGGAAAATATATATATTGTCCCGGACGACCTAAGTCCATCTTCGGTTATTAATTGTGGTAAAGCTATTGTGACTGTTCAGGGAACGGTAGCAATTGAATATGCCTGCATGGGTATTCCGGCCATTATTACGGGTAATGCTTTTTATTCAGGTTATGGTTTTACCATTGAGCCTAAAAGTGAACAGGAGTACGCAATAGTTTTGAGAGACGCTTTCAGGCTTAAGAGTCTTGATGAACAGCAAGTCGATGCTTCAAAATTGATTTATGGATTGTGGTGCAGGCTAGGTGCTTACAGCAGTGGCATTATTGATCAGGAGATTTTGAGCCATATTTGGGGATATGGAGGTAAAAGGGATTTGAATAAGGCATATGATCAACTTTTGGTTAAGATGAAAAATCATTCTCTGGCAGAGCTCGATATTGCAAAATTCGTGAGTGATTTTTGTGCGTGATTTTCCCTGGCTCGTCCGCAAAATCCATTTACGGCTTATCCATCTCTTTCAGTCCTTTAGCATACAATTGGTTGATCGCTATTATTCGTTCAGATGCCATTGTCAATTAAAAGCTCTTGGTTATTCTCGGCCAATTACTCTGGTGCGCCGACTCTATAATGTGGTTGTGGTTACTGATGGTGAGTATTACTTCAAGATTGGGTACGCTAGGCCGAATACTGTGCAATATGAATATAACAACTGTAAAGAGCTTGCCGTTAAGTTTCCCTTGTTGGAAAAGTACCTTCCTGAGGTTTCGTTCTTCACTGTGGGTGACTGGCCGTGTATGCGCTCATTGGCAATGCAACCGGTTGATAATCAACTGGTTAAAGGTTATGCGGTAAAGGTTGTTACTGATTTTGTGTCTCAGGGAGAGTACAGGTTAGGCTCGCTGGAAGAATTGTACTGGGTTGAAGAAGGAATAAATGTGCTAGGCAACATTGTTATTGATAATCATGATTTACGTTCACGGGTATTAGATATATTGGGAAGAACCCGGTTTCATTACGGCCCTTGTCATGGTGATTTTCATAGGGCTAACTTGCTATCGAAGAATGGATCAGCGCCTGCCCTTATTGACCTGGATTGTTTCAGGCTATGTTCGATTCAGGAGCTGGATATTTTATATTTTAATATTGAGGAGGTCTCTGCGAGAGAATTGATCGGTTGGCCTGACATATTGGAGCGGTATCTAGAAAATCTAGGGCTCTATGATTTTGAGTCGTTTGTTCCTAGTGTTAATGTAAGTGATCCGCGGTTGGTTTTTATCTATATTCTTGATCGAATAGGTCAAGAGGCAAAGTATCATATTTTCCAAAATGGGAATAAAATCAATAAGTTAATAGGTATGGTTGCCTCCGAAATTGAATGCTCAGCCGAATTGCGCTGAAAGTATTTGGGTATATGCCAGATACACATTAATCTTTTAGGTGTGTTTTATTTAAAGTGGAAAGATAATAAAAATGATCGAAAACATACATCACAACGATACATTACTGGCACTGATTGTACGTGCCAATTATCACGCCGAAGGCATCCAGTTTTTTACGCCTAACGATTTTTCCCAACAGCTTGGCTATATGAACAGGCCGCAGGGTTATGTGATTCCTCCGCATGTGCATAATCCGGTAGCGCGTGAAGTGCAATACACCAAGGAAGTGCTGATTATCAAATCGGGTAAGGTACGTGTCGATTTTTATGATGACCAGCAGAATTACCTGCAAAGCCGTATATTGAACGATGGTGATATTGTGTTGCTGGCGTTTGGCGGCCACGGTTTTGAAATGCTGGAACCCAGTGAAATTGTTGAAGTGAAACAAGGCCCTTACGCAGGCGACCAGGATAAAACCCGCTTTAATCCTGTGGCCGCTGAAAACCTTAAAATTAACGAGTAAGTTATGACTACCAGTGCATTTGTTCCTGTTAACGAACCTTTATTAAATGGCAATGAAGAAAAATACCTGGTCGAGTGTATTCGCACCGGCTGGATTTCTTCTGAAGGCCCTTTTATCAAGCAATTTGAAACTGAATATGCAGCGCAAGTAGAGCGCAAACATGGCATTGCTGTTAGTAATGGCACGGTAGCCATTGATGCAGCAATTGAAGCCCTGGATATTGGGCCGGGTGATGAAGTGATTATGCCAGCGTTTACCATCATTTCGTGTATTGGCCAGATCGTACGCGCTGGTGCAAAGCCGGTGCTGGTGGATAGTGATCCTCTCACCTGGAATATGGATGCCTCGCAAATTGAAGCCAAAATAACGCCGCGCACCAAGGCGATTATGATAGTACATATCTATGGTTTGCCGGTGGATGTTGATGCAGTGCTCGACATTGCCAAACGTCACAAGCTGAAAGTGATTGAAGATGCCGCTGAAATGCATGGGCAAACCTACAAAGGCAAACCCTGCGGCAGTTTTGGTGATATCAGCACTTTCAGTTTTTATCCTAACAAGCACATTACCACGGGCGAAGGTGGCATGATTGTCACCAATGATGATGAACTGGCCGAACGTTGTCGCAGTTTACGCAATTTGTGTTTCAAGGCAGAAAAACGTTTTGTGCACGAACACCTGGGCTGGAACCTGCGCATGACCAATATGCAGGCAGCGTTGGGCGTTGCGCAACTGGAAAGGCTCGATGAATTTGTGGGCAGAAAGCGTGCCATGGGTGCGCGTTATACCGAGCTGTTGAAAGATATAAAAGGTATCCAGTTGCCGTTAGAAAAAACAGCGTATGCCGACAATATCTATTGGGTGTACGGTATTGTTCTGGATGAATCGACAGGTTTGACGGGTGAGCAGGCGATGAAAAAACTGGCAGAAAAAGGTATTGGTACGCGACCTTTCTTTTATCCCATGCATCAACAGCCCGTATTATTGAAGATGGGCTTGTTTGCCGGTGAGCGATATCCTGTAGCTGAGCGTTTGTATCAACAAGGTTTTTATATCCCTAGTGGCATGGCACTTTCTGTTGAACAAATGGAAAGGTCGGCTGCTGCAGTCAGGGAGATTTTATTATGAGTGCAGTTTTTGATACCTACGCAGCCTATTATGATTTGCTGTATAAGGATAAGGATTACCTGGCTGAAGCTGAATATATTGCACAGCAAATTCGTGCGCAAAATCCACAGGCAACCACCATTCTGGAATTAGGTTGTGGCACAGGTACGCATGCCGAGCATTTGGCCAGAATGGGTTTTACTGTGCATGGCATTGATATGAGCGAGAGCATGCTGGTACGTGCGCAGGAACGTAAAGCCTCATTGCCCGCCGATATCGCTAACAGACTTTCTTTTGCGCAAGGTGATGTGCGTACTGTGCGTACAGGGCAAACCTATGATGTAGTGGTTTCCTTGTTTCATGTGATGAGTTATCAAACATCCAATGCGGATTTACATGCAGCTATTGCTACTGCGGCTACACACTTACAGCCGCAAGGGTTGTTTTTGTTTGATTTCTGGTATGGGCCTGCGGTATTAACGCAACAGCCGGAAACCAGAGTGAAACGGCTGGAGAATGATGTCATTAAAGTGACGCGTATCGCAGAACCGGTTATGCATGTGAATGATA
This sequence comes from uncultured Spongiibacteraceae bacterium, assembly GCA_964617765.1. Taxonomy (GTDB): domain Bacteria; phylum Pseudomonadota; class Gammaproteobacteria; order Pseudomonadales; family DT-91; genus CAZTZY01. Next base: position 1,300 of record CAZTZY010000094.1, on the reverse strand, counting down.
ATGTGGTGGATGTGAATTACACGGTTTTTATTGAAAGCAAGGCAAATGGCCAGGTTCAGCAAGTGCATGAAACTCATAAAATGCGTTATTTGTTTCTGCCTGAAATTGGCCCAATGTTGCATGCCGGCAACTTCCATGTGTGCGGCGTTAGTCAATGGTTGAGTAATGATGCTCCTGATGCTGATTCCTGGGGCGTGTGTGTGATCGCCCGGCTGGTTTGATAATGGGCTTTCTGTTGCCGATGTCTGGGCGCATGATAGGTTGGACCACAATCATGAATAAGATTCGGTGATATTAATGAAAGTTCTGATTGTTAATACCTATGATATAGAAGGCGGTGCTGCAAAGGCTGCATACAGGCTGCATAAAGGCCTGCAATCGATTGGTATTGATAGCCAGATGCTGGTGCAGTTTAAAGCTGGTGATGATTACACTGTTACAGGTACGTTAGGCAGGTTCCAGAAATATTTTGCCAGGTTAAGACAGCAGCTGGATTATTTTCCAGTACGCAGGTATCGCAATCGTTCTCCCTCACAGTTGTTTTCTCCCGATTGGCTACCGTTTTCCATGCTGGCTGACAGGATTAATGCCATGAATCCTGATGTGGTGCATTTGCACTGGATTGCCAATGGTTATGTTCATCTTGATGATATCGCAAAAATCAAGGCTCCGGTTGTATTTAGCATGCATGACAATTGGCTATTTACCGGGGGCTGCCATGTTAAATGGGATTGCCAGAAATATCTCGATAGCTGTGGAAGCTGCCCGCGATTGGGTTCTTCGACAGAGCATGATGTGAGCCGAAAAGGCTGGCAGAGAAAGGCTAAAATATTTACTGAAACTTCCAATAAAACAATTATCGGTCTTAGCCAATGGATTGCAGCAGAGGCGAAAAAAAGCAGCCTGCTAAAATTTCAGAATGTGGTAAATTTACCTAATATGTTAGATGTTGAGCTATTCAAGCCAGTAGATAAATTGACTGCAAGAAGAATTTATAATCTGCCGGAAACCGGCAAGATTATTTTATTTGGTGCAATGGATGCAGCTTCTGATGTTAACAAGGGATTTGAATATTTACAGGCCGCCTTGGCGACTGTGCAATCAGATCATGTGCAGCTGGTGGTTTTTGGTTGCGGGAAACCAAAGCATCAGGATAGCTTCACGTCTGGAATACATTATGTTGGGCGTTTGCATGATGATGCCGCTTTGGCAGTACTTTATAGTGCAGCGGATGTTGTTATCGTGCCATCGTTGCAGGAAAACCTATCCAACACCATTATGGAATCCCTTGCTTGCGGTA
>CAZTZY010000093.1:0-11216 GCA_964617765.1 uncultured Spongiibacteraceae bacterium | reverse complement strand
CAGCACTAGCTGCTTAAACTGTTATGCACTTCGCGGTTGAATCCGCCTAACCATTTTTTCCATTTTTGGCATTTATAAAAACTTTTTCGTCTAGCAGTAAAGTGTCTATAACTCCATTTCCTGACTATTATTAATCGATACCCCATTGATCGAAAATAATATTAAAAGGTTTATGCATGTCCAGGCTGTTTAGCATCTTTTTTGTGCTCTTTTTAGTGTCAGGTTGTAAACCGACCGCATTGTTTACTGTAAAGGTAACTGACCCTTCGTGGCGGGAAATAGAACTGGAGCCTACGTTCACGGATGCCACTTATACCAAAACAAAGTATCCGTTTGTTCTGGTGCATGGCCTTTATGGTTTCAAGGATATTTTCGGACTTAACTATTTTCATCTCGTAGGTGAAGCGCTGGAAATTGGCGGTGCGAAGGTTTATACCGTGTCGGTTTCTGGCCTGGAAACTTCTGAAATTCGTGGTGAGCAATTGCTGGCGCAAGTACAGGATATTATTGCTATTGAAAGCGCAATAGACCCTACCGTGACAAAAGTGAATCTGGTGGGCCATAGCCATGGCGGCCCGACGACACGTTATGTGGCATCGGTAAGGCCTGATCTGGTGGCATCGGTCTCTTCGGTGCATGGTGTTAATGCAGGGGGTTCTGCAGCGGCCGACAAGATTGATGCTGCGATTAACCAGGCCGGAACATGGCTGGTGTTGCAAACCACTTTCAATGCACTGGCAGTGCTGATTGATACCGTTGCCATGGATCCCCATCATCAAAATGCCCATAACTCGTTTTCTTCGCTGAGCTTTGAAGGTGTCGAAGAATTCAATACCTTTCATCCCGAGGCATTGCCTGCTGTGGAGTGTGGTGAGGGTGCTTATGCTGTGAACAATGGTGGTCATAATGTTAGATATTATTCCTGGGGCGGCAATATGACCCGCACTAATGCCTATGATCCACTGGACTGGTTGATGGCGGCATCGGGTTCTACCATTACCGGTGCCAGTGATGGCATGGTGCCACAGTGTTATCAAAACCTGGGTATGGTGATCAGGAATGATTATGCCCATAACCATCTGGATGCCATGAACTGGACTGTCGGTTTGCGGATGGCGGGTTCAACGAATCCATTAACCATTTACAGGTCACAGGCCAATCGTTTAAAAAATGCCGGTTTGTGATGATGCAGCGCCTGGCACGAATATCATCCATTCTGATAGTGTTAGGTGTCGTAGCTGTGGTGTGTTTTTATCAATGGTGGTCGTTTGATGAAACCCCGGCATTTTCAACGCATGCCAATGTTTTGGCTGTCAATTCAGCACTTTCCGCAATAACAACACCCAAAGCGGTACAGCCCAAACTTGCGGCGGTGCAATCCACTGCCGGAAATATATTGAAAGAGGAATTACAGGGCACATCGCTGAGGGATACCGATATTGATCGCTCAATGGTGTCCATTGTCGATGGCCAGTTAGTGTTGAATGGCGGCTTGCTGTTTTATTTTGATTATTTTTTAACACTGGAAGGTGAAATGCCGCTGGCGGAGATCAGGCTTCTTCTGTGGCGCGACGTGAAAGCGAATTACAGTGAAGCAGTGGCTCAGCAAATTGGCGGTTTATTTGATCGTTATCTGGGTTATCTGGCCGAAGTGCGCCGGCGTGAAGCCAGTGTGACCAGTGAGCAGGTTATTGCAGAGCATCTTTCAGCCAGGGTTATGCAGGATGAAGTGAAGCAGCAGTTTTTTTCTGAAGCAGAAATTGCCGCATTGTTTGAAGGTTATGACGCCATGCTGGCCAAGCCGTCGCAGGCATCCGCACAACAAAAAAATTATGAACACTATCAGCAAGCCATCAAGGAAAATCCACAGCAGCAGGAAAGTGTGGCAACAGAATTATTTGGAGCCGGCGCTGCGCAAAATTTGCGCAATGTACAATACCAGCGTCAACAGTGGGCAGGGCGTGTAGCTAATTACGAACGTGAAAAGCAATCAGTACTGGCCAGTTATCCAAATGATGTGGAAGGCCAGAACCAGGCGCTGGCTTTGTTGCAGCAACGTTTATTCAGTGAAACCGAGATGCGTCATGTGGAGGCATTGGAACGTATTGCGGTCAGTCGCCAATAGCCGGTTTTCCAGCAGGTTGGTTGAAGCCCGCATTATGGCAGATTCTGTAACTTCGATATGCCAGATCAATCGGCGAACTGGCGGCATGGGGATTATGGGGGCTTGTGTGGGTGCTTGTGTGGGGCAGTCATTGAATGGAGGCGGTATTATTCAGGGCAAAAACTTGGAAGTACTGAAAAATCGACTATCCTTAAAGGCACGGTTTAAAATAAGACAGTTTGTAGTTTATTCATCAGGCAGGTTTGTGGGTCTGGATGTAATATATGCGGACTTTAAAATTTTTGTATATAACTGGTTGTTATATACTTTTATCTCGCTAGAATAAAAAGAGTTTATTTATCACAACGGGGTTACCAATGACCATTTCGGCAAAAGCATCAGCGGACGGCACCGAGTTAACCATTAGCATCGATGGCCGCTTTGATTTCAGTTCACATCAGGAATTTCGCAAGGCATACGAGGATGTTGCAAAAAAACCTGATCTTTATATTGTGGATATGAATACAACCACCTATCTCGATAGTTCTGCATTAGGTATGTTGTTACTGTTGCGTGATTTTGCCGGCGGCGATCACGCTAACATCAGGATTGTTAGATGCAATGAAGATGTGAGAAAGATCCTGACCATTTCCAATTTCGAACAGCTTTTCGAGATTCACTAAGCTGCTCTTCAATGAATGAAGAGCTTGAACCATCGCTAAAAATCCTCATTGCAGACGACAGTAATTCAGATCGTCTGCTGCTCAAGGCTATTATCCAGAATCAGGGGCATATCCCCTTGCTGGCCGCTGATGGTGCAGAAGCCATTGAGGTATTTAATAATAGTCAGCCTGACATTATTTTACTCGATGCCCTAATGCCAAATGTGGATGGTTTTGAAACTGCCCGTTATGTGAAGAAACACAGTGGTGATAACTTTGTGCCGATTATATTTCTCACATCGTTACAAGAGGCAGATTCACTGGCTCAATGCCTGGAGGCGGGCGGTGATGACTTCCTGACCAAGCCCTATAACAGTGTTATTCTCAAAGCCAAGTTGAATGCTTTTCGGCGCATGTTAAAAATGCATGTTACCTTGCAGCACCAGCGTGACCAGATTTCCGATAACAATAAACGCCTTATCCATGAACAGGAAGTGGCAAAAAGAACGTTCGATAAAATTGCCCATGAAGGTTCGTTGCATGCGCATAATATTCAATACAATATGTCACCGATGGCGGTATTTAATGGTGATGTGTTGTTGGCAGCAATACGCCCTAACGGGAACCTTGCAGTGCTGTTGGGTGATTTTACCGGACATGGACTGGCTGCGGCGATTGGGGCGATGCCTTTGTCACAAACCTTTTATAGCATGGTGGGCAAAGGTTTTTTGATCAAGGATATCGTTATCGAGCTGAACCGTAAATTAAAAGAAATATTGCCGGTAGATGTATTTTGTTGTGCATCGATGATTGATATGGATTTTCGCGCAAAGATAGTTGAAATCTGGAATGGTGGAATGCCGGAGAATTTTCTGTATCGTCCCGCTGAAAAAAGCATTATTACGATTCCTTCGCGTCATCTTGCGCTGGGCATTCTTGCCCCGGACAAATTCAGTCCTACGACCGATATCTATCCAATGAGCAATAGTGACCGCATTTATATGTGGTCAGACGGAATCATTGAATCCACTAACCTTCACAATGAAATGCTGGGTGAGAAAAGGTTGCGTGCCATTTTTGAAGCTAACGTAAAGCCTGAGTTATTGTTTTCTGAAATTAACGATGCGCTGGAAGTTTTTATTGGTAATGCTGATATTGCCGATGACTTATCCATAGTTGAAGTGATGATGGTTGACCAGGATGAATTTGAAGCCAGAACACCGAAGCACGCTAAACCTATTGACGTCATACCAATGGATTGGGGTTTCAGTTATATCGTGCGCCCAGTGAGTTTACGCACGGCAGACCCATTACCTTTGCTGCAAAAAATCCTTGTGAATTTGCCGGGCCTGCGTCTGAAAAGTGGCGAATTGTTTACTGTATTATCTGAGCTATACTCGAATGCACTGGAGCACGGGGTGTTGGGGCTGCAATCAGAAATGAAAGCAACACCGCAGGGCTTTGCCATTTATTATGCTGAACGCATCAAACGGTTAAATACGCTGGAAGAAGGTTTTATTCGTTTTGAGCTTGATTGCAAAACCAGTGTTAAAGGTATGCTTTTATTCCTTCGGGTTATTGATAGCGGCAATGGTTTTGATTTTAAAAACTATATGTATAACCATGCCGGGCGGGCGAATTACAGTGGGCGTGGATTGATGTTGATTAACTCGATATGCAGTGCTGTGGAATATTTTGGTAACGGCAATGATGTGCAGGTAGTATTTGACTGGAGCACTAAATAACCCGTGTTCATTAGTAATGGAAATGTGGAGAAAACATGAATAAGCCTCCTGTGGATGCGGAAACATTAAATGAATTACGTTCCATTATGGGCGATGAGTTTAATTTGTTGCTCGATATTTTTATCAGTGATTCAGAGCAGCGTGTCAAGGCCATTGACGTGGCTATTGCCACGAGTGATGCTGAAAGCTTGCGTGGTGCAGCACACAGTTTTAAAGGTAGTTCACTGAATATGTCGGCAGCGGAACTCACTGAATTGTGCAGGCAACTTGAGTTTATGGGCAGGGATAACGAATTAGCGGGGGCGAGAGCTGTTTTTGAAGAAGTAAAAATTGAATTTGAAAAAGTAAGACATTTCTTGCTTACTTTGCAGTAGGCACTGTTTTACTGCCAGTAATTTCCTGATTATTAAAAGTGCCCTTCACAATGTTTAACTGGTATTCCGGTTCCCCTTCCTGTTTGTGTTGTACCTTGACAACAATATAACCAAAATCTTTTGCCAGCCACGTGGTGGTTTTCTTGGTACTGTCATTACGGACGCGTTCAATTTTCACGGTGTCAATGTCGCCGAGTTTTGTCGGGATGCGTTCAGAGCCTGTTTGCTTGAACTGATACTCACGGACGCGACTCCTTTCTAACACGTTAAATGTGAAGTTTGCAGTTTTTCCTTGTGATGTAATCAGTTCTTGCCTGAGTTTTTCCTGATAGCTGTAAATGTCGTAAATCTCGGCAGGAATACTGACTTCCTTGTTTTTTTTGCCCTTTTCCTGAAAGGTGACACTTTTCTTTTTCGGAAAAAAATCAGCTTGGTGGGATCGATTGTTGCCCAGGATTTTTCGTTGATAAGTATATGCTATCGGTGAAAATATCCCTTTGTCATTGACACTGAATGTGGATTTTTCGGCTGTCTGCATCATCATTGAGCTGGTGATCTGGTTTAACTCAAAATTGCTGCCTTTATTTTCCAGTTTGCGCACTGTTTTTATTGTAAAGCCCCGGGCTTTCGTTTGATATTCAATGTTATAAGATTGTAGTGGCAGTGCAAAAACGGGAAGGCTTAGGCATAAGGTTAGTAATAAACTGCAATATTTAGCATTCAAAGTGATAACCTGCGTGCGGTAGTTTTTTGTGATCAAGATATATGCCATCCTCTTTCATGCGCAGCCTGTCTTGCAAAAACCATTTTGCTGCTAAAGGGAAAATCTTGTGTTCCTCAACCAGTATTTTTTTTGCCAGTGATATAGCATCGTCATTAGGGTCAATATTAACGCTGGCCTGGATAATGGCAGGGCCGCCATCCAGCTCTGGCGTCACAAAATGCACAGTAGCACCCGCTTGTGTATCGCCTGCATCAATAGCGCGCTGGTGCGTATGTAGACCGGTATATTTCGGCAAGAGCGAAGGATGAATATTGATTAACCGGCCAAGGAAACGATTGACAAAAGTATCGGTCAGAATGCGCATAAAGCCTGCCAAAATAACCAGGTTGGGTTGGTAACTGTCAATCACGTCGGCCAGTGCCTCATCAAATTTTTCTCGTTCGTTATAGTATTGGTGTTCAATAACGCGGGTGGGAATGCCCGCTATTTGTGCGCGTTCGAGCCCATAAGCCGATGCCTTGTTAGAAATAACACAGGCAATGTCAGCAGGTAATTCACCAGATGCACATTGGTCGATGAACGTTTGTAAATTGCTGCCACTGCCCGAGATCAGGATAACCAGCTTTTTCCGGGTGTCAGTCATTAGCGAATCAAAACTTTCGGTTCTTTATCTTCTTGTGCAGCAATTTCGCCGATTTGCATCACCACTTCACCTTCAGCTTCGAGCAGGGCGATGGTTTTGGTCACGTCATCTTTACTGACACAAATTACCATGCCAATACCGCAGTTGAATGTACGGTACATCTCATTGCGTTCAATATTGCCATTCTTTTGCAGCCAGTTGAAAATAGCCGGCATTTTCCAGCTGTCGGCCTTGAGGCTGGCCTGGGTAAAATCGGGCATGACGCGTGGAATGTTTTCCAGCAAGCCACCGCCAGTGATGTGAGCAAGGGCTTTTACATTCACTGCGGCCAGCAATTTTAATAAAGGTTTGATGTAAATGCGGGTTGGGGTGAGCAGGTGCTGGATCAGCGGTTTGCCTTCAAAATCGGCATTCACATCAGCCTTGCTCACTTCAATGACTTTGCGAATCAGCGAATAACCGTTCGAGTGCGGGCCTGATGAAGTTAAACCGAGCAATACGTCGCCCACTTTAACCTGGCTGCCATCAATAATTTTCGATTTTTCGACCACGCCAACGCAAAAACCGGCCAAATCGAAATCGTTACCATGGTACATGCCGGGCATTTCTGCGGTTTCGCCGCCGATTAATGCACAGCCTGAAAGCTCACAGCCAGTGGCAATGCCATTGACCACTTCGCTGGCGGCATCCACATTAAGTTTGCCGGTGGCGTAATAATCGAGGAAAAACAGCGGTTCGGCGCCTTGTACAATCAAATCATTCACACACATGGCAACAAGGTCGATACCCACGGTACCGTAAATGCCGGAATCAATAGCCAGTTTCAGTTTGGTGCCCACACCATCGGTGCCGGATACCAGGATGGGTTCTTTATATTTGGCAGGGATGGCACACATGGCGCCAAATCCGCCCAGACCGCCCATCACTTCGGGACGAGTAGTGCGTTTTACCGAGGTTTTAATACGTTCTACCAATGCATCACCTGCATCGATATCCACACCAGCATCTTTATAACTTAATGATTGATCAGACATGATAATTAGAAACCTCTCAGTGAATGGGGCATTTTAGCAATAGTGGCACAGCACTACCAGTAAAGTACCCGGAAGTCGCTTTTAAAGTATGGATAAAGTACCGGGTCGCGACGAAAAAAGTACCGTTGTGCAGGCGGCTTTACTTGTTACAATGCACTAAAAATCACAGTAAAGGGTATGCCGTGTTTCAAATAAAAGTATTTATTATCGCTCTTCTTGCCTGTATTTCCTTGCAGGTTCATGCGGATCCCGTCATGGATTTTTACTCAGGTTTTGTACCGGTGAATGATCGCAGTCAATTGAGCTTCCAGCAGGGAATGAACGATGCCTTATTACAGGTATTGGTAAAAGTATCGGCGGAACAGCCTGAAAAACTTAAACAAAACCCCAATCTGCTTGAAGCATTAAGCGGTGCCGAGCGTTTTGCTGCGCAATTTCTCTACAAGACCCAGGCCGATCTCCAGCCAGGGGGCGCATCAAAAAACCAGTTATATTTGCAGGCCACTTTTCCGGAAAAAATCATCATGGGTTTGTTGAAAAAAGCCAATGTCCGTTTCTGGTCTGCACAGCGTCCGCAGGTGTTGGTATTGCCAGTGGTGAATGTGGGTGGTTTGGCGCATATGGCCAATATTAGCAATAAAAAAATTGATGAAACCCTGGCCAAAGCCAGTCAACAATACGGTATTCCGGTAAAAACAGGTGGTGAAAATCAGGAAGATGCAGCGTTATTGTGGAATACCGATGTTACCTATATCAATAAAATGGCGGCTGCCGCAGGAACTAAAATAGCGTTGGTAGTGCAAATGGCAGATAACAATGGCAGTAAAGGCAAGTGGATTTTGGTGGATGGCGCAGAAGTGAGTAAGCTGGATGTGAATATGGATACACCGGCGAATTTTGCGAATAAAGGATTTGCATGGGTGGCTAATGTACTTGCCGCCAAACAGGCAGTGGAGTTAACTTCTGCCGCCAGCAAACTGGATCTGTTAGTGAGTGGCATTGATACCTATCAGCGATATGAAGATGCTACCACCTATCTGAAAACTATCAGTATTGTCGAACAATTAAGCGTCACTAAAATTCAGCCCGGATTCATGAATGCCACTTTACAATTGACTACCGGTGTTGATCAGCTCGAAAAAATGTTTCAGGTAGATAAAAAAATCGAGATCAAAGTGGATCAAGCCGGACAAAAAAGCTATCACTGGAATGAGTAAATACATTATGGGAATGACAAATCGTATGGTTGCTTATGCGGTGGCATTGGTACTCATGGGTTTTCTGTTGGTGAGTTTGGCACCGATATTAAGCCCGTTTTTAATTGCTGCATTTTTTGCCTATTTAATGGATCCGGTTGCCGATAAGCTGACAGGTAAACGTATTACGCGAACACTGGCTGTCACCTTGATATTTCTGGTAATGACCTTGCTGATGGCCTTAATGGTATTATTAATTGCCCCGATGTTGTTTGACCAACTGGTGAGTTTCATACACCGTTTGCCAGAATACCTTGCTGTTTTACAGGCTTACGCTTTGCCGAAGCTTAACCAGATGGGTATTCATATCCAGGCCATGCCGTTAGGCGAAGTACAAAAGTTATTGCAGGATAACTGGCAGAAAGCCGGCGGGGTTTTGTCACAGATTATTAAAGGTGCAACATCATCAACCTTGTCGATGATGTCTGTGGTCGCAAAGCTGGTGTTGATTCCGGTGGTGGCTTTTTATTTGCTGCGGGACTGGAGTAAATTACTGGCGTTTTTAAAAGACAGTTTACCGGTGGTATTGAAAGACAAGGTTCTGGTGCTGGCAGCAGAATGCGATGAAGTATTAAGTGCATTCATTCGCGGGCAACTGCTGGTGATGGGGTCATTGGCCGTTATCTATTCCATTGGCTTGAGTATTGTCGGTCTCGATCTGGCCTTGTTTTTAGGTTCGTTGGCGGGTTTGGCCAGTGTAGTGCCTTATCTTGGTGCTATTGTAGGCATTGGCGCCTCAGCCATTGTGGCTTATATGCAATTTCATGAGTTAATGCCCATCGTCTATGTGTGTATTGTTTTTGGAATAGGACAAACCCTGGAAGGCATGTTATTAACGCCGATGCTGGTTGGCGATAAAATTGGTTTGCATCCGGTGGCGGTGATTTTTGCCATTATGGCGGGTGGCCAACTGGCGGGTTTTGTCGGCGTGTTGATTGCTTTACCCGTCGCTGCGGTGTTAATGGTTTTTATCCGGCATTTTCATTCTCACTATAAAGCCAGCCAATTATTTTTGCATATCGATGATGAATAATTTACAGCAAATACTTCCTGGTTTTACTGTTAGAAGTGATGCCTATTTCAGTAATTTTTATACAACGCCTGCATTGCAGTTGGTTAAATCGGCATTAATACACATGGTCAGCCAGCCATTTTCAGGGTTTATTTATCTCTGCGGAGTCGCAGGTGTCGGAAAATCCCATCTATTACAGGCATTGTGCAATTTTTCGGATGAACAGGGGAAAAGTTCACTCTATTTGCCATTGGCTGAAGTGAAAGACTATAACCCGCAAGAAATCCTCGACAACACCGACACTATCGATATTTTATGTATTGATGGCCTGGATAGTATTGTCGGTAATGCCCAATGGGAAGAAGCCCTGTTTCATTTGTATAACCAGCGCATGGCGTTGCAAAAAAATACCGTGTTTGTGGCGAGCAAAACTGCGGTTGAATTGGCATTGCGATTGCCAGATTTGCAGACCCGTTTGGCTTCCTGTCTGGGTTTGCAATTGCCGTTGCTTAATGATGAAGAAAAAGCGGCATTAATACAGTTTCGTGCAAAATTAACCGGCATGGAAATTAATGCTGTCTGTAGCCAGTTTATTATCCAGCGCAGTGGTCGAGATACCTCTGATTTAATAAAAGTGTTAGAACGACTGGATAAAGAGAGCCTGATTGCGAGCAGGAAAATCACCGTGCCCTTTATCAAATCCATTTTTCAATGGTAGCTAATTTATGGATCACATAAACAGGAAACTCCATTCCCACGTTTTTTGGTAAAGAAAAATGACATATTTTGGTCGTATTATAGGTACAATCTTGGCTTTATTGGCCTTTAAAAACCCTGTGGGTATTATCATCGGGTTTGCCATTGGCTATTATTTTGATCGCGCATTTTCTAAAGTCATCCGCGAAAACCAGCAAGCACCGGATGACGATGTCCATGACATAAAAGTCCAGTTCCTGCCTTTTTTATTTACGGCACTTGGCCATCTAGCCAAGGTTGACGGGCGTATTTCAGAAGCAGAAATACACCACGTGGAAGAAGTCATGAAGCATTATGGTTTTGATGCTGCTGCGCGTGATGAAGCCATTCGCTGTTTTCAGGAAGGGGCCAAACAGCAAAACCATTTTGATGATTTACTGAATGCATTCTTGCATGCAGTGCGTAACAAGCCAGATGTAAAGAAAATAATGCTCGAATTGTTAATCAGCCTGGCATTGGCTGATGGTTTGATCCACCCGAAAGAAGAATCGTTGTTGTTGAAAATTGCGATTGCCCTGGGCGTACCGGAAAGGGTATTTCAATTGCTGTTAAATCAATTGAAAGGTCAGCAAACCTACAGTACCAGCACCAAAGAGAATGCGTTAGGTGAAGCTTACAAGGCATTAGGTGTGAATGAAAGTGATGATATTGATACCATTAAAAAAGCCTACCGCAGATTAATGAGTGAACATCACCCTGATAAACTGATTGCACAGGGTGTGCCCGAAGAAGCGATAAAAATTGCCACGGAAAAAGTGCAGGTAATCCAGTCAGCGTATGAGTTAATCAAAAAACAGCGCCAGTAAACAAACCCTGCTCATCACAGTGAAGGGTTGTATAAACAGGGTCGCGCGAAATTGAGTCTCCCCTGTAAAACAGGGGACGACTGCATGGATGCAGGAGGTA
>CAZTZY010000092.1:0-11220 GCA_964617765.1 uncultured Spongiibacteraceae bacterium | reverse complement strand
AGCATGAATAACACGCAAGCTATCGCAACTGATAGTGGCTTCTTACAGTGCATATTCTTCCTCCGCCTTTAAGGGCTTTTTTTATTTTATTGATTTTTCGTCTGCACAATCGTGAGACTATAAAACGGTGCATCACTTTTGCCAAGTATAACTTCCTGTAAAGATAGCTGAATTCCTTGCGGCATGCTGTATCGGCCGTTTATCCCGTGTCGTTTTGCCTTTTGACTCTCCCAGAGGATAAAGTGGGTTTTGACCATTTATTGACCCATTGTTTGTCGGCTTCAGCGGCTAGCTAATTCTCTAAAATGGCACGTATAATGCCGATTACCTTAATTTTCTGATTAGAACCCTGTATGAATGTAGTTTCGTTAATTGCCCAGCTTGCCGAACAGGATATACGTCTCCGGCTGGAAGAGGGGAATCTACGTTACAGCGCACCCGATGGCGCCATGACTCCGGCCATTATCAGCCAGTTGCGCGATGCCAAGGCCGAGCTCATCGAGTTTTTGCAGCAATCGGAACACAGTGCCCTGATTCAATTACCCGTCGCCAACCGCAATGAACCCCTGGCAATTTCCTATGCCCAGCAGCGTTTGTGGTTTATTCACCAGCTGGATGCCACGAATACGGCTTATCACATTCATGTGACTTTATTGATCAAAGGGAACCTGAACCTTGGCTATTTAAGCAAGGCATGCACTGAAATTGTTCGCCGCCATGAAATCCTGCGCACGCATTATGTTCAACAGGGCGGCAGGGTTATGCAGATGATTGATAGCCCGCAGCCATTCACTATTTCGCCGGAAGTGCTGGCTGCGGAGGCATTGCCTGCGGCTATCCACCAGGAATTACACCAGCCGTTTAATCTGGCCGGGCAGATTTTTCGCATTCGCTTGTGGCAGCTGGCGACTGCGGAATATGCGCTGTCATTCACTATCCATCATATTGCGGCCGATGGCTGGTCGCTGGGTATTTTTGTGAATGAGCTGGTACAACTGTATAAAGCCTATAGCGAAAATGCGGCTTCTCCATTGCCGGAGCTGGAACGCCAGTATGTGGATTTTGCCTTATGGCAATCGCAAAACCAGGCACAACAAAACCTGCAATTAAGCTACTGGAAATCTCAATTGCAGGGTGTGCCCAACTTAAGCCTGCCCTACGATTCACCACCCAGCACCTATATCAGCAACGATGGCGGCTTTATTGATTGCTCATTTAACAGTGTTGATACCCAGAAATTGCATGCCTTGAATAAAGCACAAGGCACGACGATGTTTATGACCTTGCTGGGCAGCTTATCGGTGTTGCTGCATCGCTATAGCCAGCAAAGCGATTTCTGTGTGGGCACGCCAATTGCCGGGCGCTCGAACAGCCAGCTGGAATCGATTATCGGTTGTTTCATCAATGTGCTGGCGGTGCGCTGCAAACCCTTACCCCACCAAACATTTAGTGAGTACTTGCAAACCGTTAAAGCCTCTTCATCAGAGGCATTTTCTCACCAGGAAATTCCTTTTGAACGTATTGTGCAGGAAGTGGTTGCCGAGCGCGACCTGGCGATAAACCCGCTTTTCCAGATTATGTTATCGGTTCAAAACACACCTTTTTCCACGATTGAAGATTTGAACGGGCTAGAAATCAGCGCCTTTAAAGATACCGAAGCCGCCGCGCAAATCGACCTGAAACTCACCGCGCAGGAAGTTAACGGTGACATCGAGTTACGTTTTGAATACAAAAAAGCACTGTTCAAACATGAAACTATTGAATGTTTTGCCGAGCATTTTTTAACCCTGACCCGCGCCGTGATCAGCCAGCCGCAACTGCAATTACACAACATTCCCCTGTTTGAACCCGCACAGCAAAAAGCACTGCTGGGTTTGCAGGAAGGCGGCTGGAACGCAACAACAAAATCGTTACCTGATACCAATGTGGTTACTTTATTTGAACGCCAGGTTGAGCTGACACCGGAAGCGGCTGCAGTGAGTTCGCCTGAGGGCAGCCTGCACTATTCACAATTTAATGCCCGCGTGAACCAGCTGGCACACTACCTGATTGAGGCGCGGCATTTACATCCCCAATCACGGGTAGTGATTTGCCTTAAGGCTGATATCGATTTTCTGGTGGCTGTGTATGCGGTTGTGAAAGCCGGTGCCTGTTATATACCGATTGACCCTAATTATCCCGATGAACGCATTCAGCACATTATTCGGGATGCGTGCGCCGAGCTGGTTATATCTGATAACACACAACGGGATCGCCTGTTACTGGATCAATCTCTCTGCCTGTGCCTTGATGAATTACGGTCTGTGATCAATGGTTATCGTGCTGATAATCCGGGAGTTTACATTCAACCGGATCAGGCGATTTATGGCATTTATACATCGGGTTCCACCGGTTTACCCAAAGGCGTGGAAGTAAAACACCGCGGCGAAACCAACCTGATCCACTGGTATAACAGCGAGTTCGGTTTCAACAACAAGGATAAATGCCTGATTGTATCAGCGGCAGGTTTCGATCTTACTCAGAAGAATTTTTTTGCGCCTTTATGCTCGGGTGGCGAAGTGGTTTTTCATGGTCTCGACTTTTACGACCCGGCGGCCATCAGGCTGCTGATAGCCAACAAAGGTATTACGGTGATTAATTGTGCGCCCAGTGCGTTGTATCCTTTGATCCAGCAAAGCCCATCTTATCCCCAGTTGCGCAGTTTGCGTGTCGTGTTGCTGGGCGGCGAACCGATCCGGATTGATACGGTGAAACCCTGGCTGGATGCCACGTTTTACCGGTGTGAACTGGTGAATATGTATGGCCCGACTGAATGCACCGATATTGCCAGTATTTATCGTATTCGCAGGTCTGCCGACCTCACAAGCAATAACATTCCCATTGGCAAGCCCATTGCCAATACGCAATTACATATTCTCGACAGCCTTCAGCAATTGATGCCGTTTGGTGCGGTGGGCGAGCTGTATATTGGTGGTGCCGGCTTGGCCAAAGGCTATATCAATAACACTGAACTTACTGCGCAAAGTTTTATTGACAACCCTTTTAGCGGGCAAGGGCATCCCAGCCACAAACTCTATAAAACCGGTGACCTGGTTCGCTATCAATCGGATGGCAATATTAATTATGTGGGCCGCACGGATCATCAGGTAAAAATCCGCGGCTTGCGTATTGAGCTCGGCGAAATCGAAAACCGCCTGCAAAAAGTGGCCGGCATCAAGGAAAGCGTGGTTGTGGCCCTGGCTAAAGATGGCAATGCTGAAAACCAGCATCTGGTCGCCTATTATCTGGCCTCCGATACTCCGGTGAGCACGGCTAACATTCGCCATCACTTGCTGCTCGAATTGCCGCAATACATGATTCCTGCCTATTTTATTGCACTGGATGCGTGGCCGTTGAGTGCCAATGGCAAAATCGACCGCAAGGCCTTGCCGCAACCCGACTGGAGCCAGCTTAACCGTCGTCCTTATGCAGCGCCGGAAAATCCTACGCAAATCGCACTGGCGGCAATCTGGTCTGAGGTATTGGGTGTTGAAAAAATCGGCATCCATGACAGCTTTTTTGAGCTCGGCGGCCATTCATTAACCGCCACACAGGCTATTTCCCGTGCCCAGGAAACCTTTGCCATTGAAGTGCCGCTACGCCAGATTTTTGAAAATCCTACCATAGAAGCCATTGCCGAATTGATTGATACCACCCTGCTCGAAAAATCGGTTTTCAACAGTGCAGGCCCTATCGATGATGATGCTGAAAGCTTTATTTTGTAAGCTGTCAAAAAAATCACTTAAGTCTCTGAAAAACTGCAAAAAAGCCTATGCCGAAACAAGCTCTCGCGCATAAAATACGGCTCAGGTATCGCTAAAAAAAATTAACAGCTAACGATCACTCGCGATTGGCTGACAGAGATAATAAATGAGTGTTATTGAGTTAATCACAGAACTAACACAGCAAGATATTCGCCTTTGGCTTGAAGATGGCCAATTGCGTTTCAGTGCGCCTAAAAGCGGCATGAGTGATGCCACCCGTGAACTTTTGAAAAAAAATAAAGCCGACGTCATTGCGTTCCTCAGCCAGTCGCAAAGCAATACCGATGCATTTATCCTCGACGTCGATAAAACCGCATTGCAACCCTTGTCCTATGCCCAGGAACGCATCTGGTTTTTATCGCAACTGGAACCGGATAACCAGGCCTTTCACCTGCCGATTATTTTCGACATGCAGGGCCCGCTGGATATCCCGCTGTTGGAACGCGTGCTCAATCTGCTGGTGGCACGCCACAGTATTTTACGCACAGCCTATGTGCAAACTGCCACTGGCACTTACCAGAAAATCCTGCCCGAAAAAACGGTTACACTCAATCTTCGCCGCGTGGATCATGCCGACTTGACTAACACCCAACTGGAAGACATTGCACGCCAGGAAACGCGCCGACCCTTTGACCTTGAACGCGGCGATGTTACGCACAACCTGTTATTAGCGATGCCCGGGCAACGCCATGTGCTGTTTTTTACCAGCCACCATATTGCCACTGACGGCTGGTCTATGGCGATTATTGGCCAGGAAATCGCCCAACTGTATTCGACCCTTAGCCAGCAAGATCTCTCACCCGCTGCGCTGCCATTGCCACAACCTGCCATTGAGTATGTGGATTTTGCCGTATGGCAACGCGAGCACCTGCAAAAGAAACCCTTGCAGGTACAGCTGGATTACTGGCGCAACTTGCTTAAAAATCATCACAACATTCAGCTGCCTACAGATTTCCCGCGCCCGGCACTCACACAAAGCCATGGCGCATCGCTGAAGTTCATGATCAACGCGTCCGATACCGCACAACTGAACCTTATCGCCAGGGATAACAACACTACACTGTTTGCAGTTCTGTTAAGTTTGTTTGGGACATTGTTATATCGTTATACACAACAAGCCAGCTTTTGTATCGGCACTCCTGTTGCGGGTCGCCTGAATTCACAATGTGAATCACTCGTCGGTTGCTTCCTGAACCTGTTGGCCATCCAGATGGAGAATGACAGCAACGAAACCTTCCTGGAATTACTGGAGCGCAATCGCGCCACTGTACAATCGGCATTTGCCCATCAGGAAGTGCCTTTTGAAGAAGTAGTGAAGGCCGTGGTCACCACTCGCAACCTGTCATTGACGCCGATATTCCAGGTGATGTTTTCTTTCCAGAATACGCCGTTTGAAAAAATCACAGACATCGCCAACATCCGCATTACACCGGTGGAGCCAGAAAAACACGCTGCGCTGTACGACATTACCCTGACTGCCAAGGAATGGGGCGGCGAGATTTATGCTGAATTTGATTATAAGACCGATCTCTTTAAAGCCGAAAGCATGCAGGCCTTCACTGAAAACTTCCAACATTTGATAGCCAGTGTTATCGCTAACCCGAACAACCCTGTTGGTGCTCTGGATTTTGTCACTACCAGCGACAAACAACAGCAATTAAATGCATGGAACAAGACTGGCCGACCACGCGATACGCAGTGCTCAATAGCGGGTCTGATAGACGCACAGGCAATACAAACTCCTGACGCCATTGCTATCCGCTATAAAAACAATCAGTTGAGTTATCGCAACTTAAACGAGCAAGCCAATCAGTTAGCGCATTTCCTGATTAGCCAGGGTATTCAACCGGGCACCTTGCTCGGCGTCTTCCTCGAACGCTCGCTTCAATTGCCAGTAACGCTATTGGCTATCCTCAAAGCTGGTGCGGTTTATGTACCACTGGACTTAAGTTTTCCCGAAGAACGCCTGAACACTATCGCCAGGGATGCACGCCTGCAATGGATTATCACCAGCCGCTATTTGTCGTTATGGAAATTTCCTGCTGCATTGCAAGTGATCGACATTGAACAAACCTCGCAATGGCTTGCTCTGGACAAGCGCACACCGCCAATAACACCTGACAGCAGCAAGCCCTTGCTAAATGTCATTTATACCTCTGGCTCTACCGGCCAACCCAAGGGGGTTATGGTTTCGCAAGCGGCCATTGTCAATCGCCTGTTATGGATGCAGGAAACTTTCCCGCTGCAAGCCCATGACCGCGTGCTGCATAAAACCCCTTACAGTTTTGATGTTTCAGTGTGGGAAATATTCTGGCCGCTGATCGCCGGTGCGCAGCTGATTATTGCCGAACCCCAAGGCCACAAGAACCCGGCCTATTTGCGCGACATCATTTATCGCGAAAAAATCAGCATCCTGCATTTTGTTCCCTCGATGCTCAGCGTTTTCCTGCAAACCGATGCCCCGGGAAAATGCGCTTCGCTGAAAGAAGTATTTTGCTCGGGTGAAGTATTATCACTGGAACTGGCCAAACATTTTTATGCACAACTGCCCAATGCCACACTGGTCAACCTTTATGGCCCCACTGAAGCCGCCATTGATGTATCCTGTTATAAATGCTCCAAACAATCGCTAAATGTACCTATTGGTAAACCCATCAGCAACACCCAACTCTATGTGCTTGACCAACGCCAGCGCTTGCTGCCCATTGGCGCCGTGGGTGAAATTGTCATTGGCGGGTCAGGACTCGCCGAAGGCTATATTCATCAACCTGAACTTACAGCGCAGGCATTTATCGACAACCCGTTCCAGCCTGGTACGCGCCTTTATAAAACCGGTGATCTCGGGCGCTTTGACCAGGAAGGCCAGCTGCATTTTATTGGCAGGGCCGACCAGCAGATCAAGGTGCGCGGGTTTCGCGTGGAACTCGGGGAAATTGAAAGCCAGCTCAACCGCCATCCGGCTATCCGTGAATCATTAATCGTTGCCAATGCACTCGACAATAACCATCACCAGATTATTGCCTATTACATCGCCAAAACTGCAGTGGATGCTTCATCGCTACGCCATTACCTGACGACCTTGCTACCCTCGTTCATGATACCCAATGCCTTCATTGAGCTGAAAGCCTGGCCGTTGACTTATAACGGCAAGATTGACCGCAATGCCTTGCCTGATCCTGATCGCGAAAGCCTGCATACCCAACCGTTTGTCCCCCCCAGGAATCCCCTGGAAAAAAATATTGCCAAGATCTGGTCCGAATTACTCAATATTGAACGCATTGGCATTTACGATAATTTTTTTGAACTGGGCGGGCATTCTTTATTGGCCACCCTGGCTATCACGCGCATGCAAAATACTTTCAATGTGAAAATTCCATTGAGCGCGATTTTCAAGGAGCCTACCGTAGCCAATTTTGCCCAAGCCATTTTATTGGCACAGCAAACTCAACCCTTATTGAAGAATGCCGAAAAACCTGGCAGTGATAATGGGGATCAGCTTCAATGAGCTTGTTAGACCTCCTCAAACTGCTTAGCCAGAACAACATCCAGATCGGGCTTGGGACCGGCATAGAGAGCGACCAGCTGAAAGTGACTGCCGCCAAGGGCGCCATGACCAAAGATCTGATGCAGCTATTGAAGGATAACAAGGAAGCGCTGTTAACCTGGGCGCGCGAAAAACAACAGCAACAGGGTATGCCGGCCATTACTGCGGTAAGCCGTGACCAGCATCTACCCTTGTCATTCAACCAGCAGGGTTTGTGGTTTATCTATCGCCTCGCGCCTGAAACTGCCAGTTATAACATGCCGATGGCCTTGCGCCTGAAAGGTCCGCTGAACCTTACAGCGCTGGAACAGACCATGAACGGCTTGCTGGCCCGCCATGAAATATTGCGCACCCGATTATTACCCGAGCAAGATAATGTTGTGCAATCGGTATTGCCTGTTGCCGCATGGTCATTTATTTGCGAACCACTGGCCGATGAAGCCACACTAAACTCACTGATAAAAACAGAAGCACTCACACCCTTCCAGCTCGAAGATGCTCCACTGTTCCGCACGCGCTTATGGCAACTCGCCGAAGATGATGTGGTCTTTATGGTCACCTTGCACCATATCATTGCCGATGCTGCTTCCATACAAAACCTGTTAGTGGATCTCGCGGCTTTGTATCAGGCCGCTGCGCATAACACGCCGCATGCACTGGAAGAATTGCCTATCCAGTATGCCGATTATGCCTGGTGGCAACACCATGTTCTGGCCAAGGGTTTTCTTGATAAACAACTCGATTACTGGCAACAGCAATTACGCCAGGTGCCGGCGCTGTTGCATATACCTACTGACAAGCCGCGCCCTGCCGTGCAAACCCATAACGGCGCTATCGTGCATCAGGTCTTATCAGCGACTACGGTTAAACGCGCAAAAGAATTTGCACTGCAAAATAACCTGACGCCGTTTATGGTATTTCTGGCAGCGCAGCAACTGTTACTGGGTCGTTATGCCAAACAGGAAGATGTGTGCGTGGCCGTGCCGATTGCCGGTCGCCATTTAGCCGGCACTGAACGCCTGGTCGGTTTTTTTATCAACACGTTGATTATGCGCAACCGTTTTGGCGATAATCCTTCCGTCAAAACCTATCTTGAGAATACCCGCGACATGGTGTTGGGTGCGTTCTCACACCAGGATGCCCCGCTCGACCGCGTGATAGAAAAACTGTCGATCCAGCGCAGCACCGCATACAGCCCGGTTGCACAAATCGGTTTTAACTATTTAGTGGTGGCTCCGGGCACACAGACGACAAACTCGTTCCGCATTGACGACTTAAGTATCGAGCTGATCGAACAATCTGAAGTCGAAGCCAAGTACGATATGATCTGGGGCTTGCAGGATAGCTCTGATGGTGGCAACTACAACCTCACCGTTAGTATTGAATACAATACCGACCTGTTTACCGAAGCCAGCATTCGGCAGTACATCACGCATTATGAACAGCTGCTCGATAACATGCTGGCCGATGTGGAGATGCCGGTATTGCGCGTCGGTATTGCTGACAGTGCGGCATTACTTGATGCGCTGCAACTCGACCGTAATGAATTCGACACCGTATTGCCGTTAACGCCAATGCAGCGCGACCTGTATCTCGATACGCTGGTTGACCCGAACAACCGCCGCAACTATTTCGGCTGGATACAACAGATTCCGCAATCTGTGGATGCGGCGTTATTCCAGCAGGCGATTGATATCCTGACTGCGCACTTCAGCAGTTTACGGATGCGTATTGTCAGTTCTGGCAAGGATTATCTCGACCTCGCTTACGCTGCCATCCTGAAGCCACAGTCAGCTAACGCTGGCATCAAGGTAAGGCAACTTGATTGGAGCGACAACCATTACGACCAGGCTGCTTTTATCCACCACTGCAACGAGCTGGCTTTTATCCCCTATGACCTGGCGCAGGAACCCAACATCCGCCTTTACCTGGTCAAGGTTGACAGCGACCGTTATGCCATTGTCTTAACGGCACACCACGCCTGTATCGACGGGGTCAGCCTGCAAAGCATTACCGAACTGTATACGCAGGTTTACCAGGCGCTAAGCAATAAGCGCAATAACACCGCCTACACACTGCCGGAAGATAAATATGCCGAATATGTGGCGGTGCAAATTCGCCAGTGCGATAACGCCGGCAGTTATCACTTCTGGCAACAACAGGCCGAACACTGCGATGCGCTGACTAACAATGCCACACCGGATAACAAGACCTTACCCGGAAAACCAGCAGGCCAGTACCAGGCACTTTACTTTAACGACAGCGCCGAACACTTATCCGCTATCCGCCAGTATTGCGCAACGTATAACACCATGCCTGCGCTGTATATCAAGGCCTTATACACGCTGATGCTGCAAAGCTATTGTTATACCGACAGTGATTTTTATTTTACCGACATTATCGCCGCGCGCCCGAAAGAACACTTGCGCGAAGTGGGCTGTTATTTCGAACAGCGTCCGACGGTGATCAAGGCCGATGTACTTGGCAAGGCATCGTCGTTCAGCAAATTACTGGAATACCTGAATAACTATCGCACGCTGAGCCGCGGCCAATCCATTTCCAACAGCCTGATCGACAAGCTGTTCAATACAAGTACTCCGCAGTTCCTGTTCAATTTTTATTTAACCGAACGTTATTTGCCATTCATGGATGCGATATCGACGACCACCATCATCGCGCCTGAAATGGATAATGCTGTTTCTCTGATCACCGTGATTGATGGCGATCATCTGCAATTCAACCTCACCTTTGTTGATAGCCAGTTTGAACAGAATCATTTTGTTGAACGACTGCTGCATTTATCGCAACAGATATTAAGCGGCACCGAACAGTTATCGGCACTCAGCTTGCAACTGCCTGCCGAACAGGCTTTGTCGGCAACACCGGTTAAGGTGAACTACTCACACACCTCGGTGGTTGATGCCATTGCAACGCAGGTTGTCGCCACACCCGATTTACTGGCCGTCAAGGATTTAAGCCGCAGCCTGAGCTACGCTGAACTCGATAGCCGCGCCAATGAACTGGCGCAGTATCTGGTGAATGTACTGCACGTACAAAAAGGCGATAACGTCGCTTTATGTTTAAGCGCTAACGTCGATTTTATGGTGGCACTGCTCGCTACGTTAAAAACCGGTGCGTGTTATATCCCGGTCGACCCGCATTATCCAGCTGGCCGTATCCAGCATATTCTTAACGACGCACAAGCACGTTGTATTATTGCCGAGCAGTGTTCAGCAGAACATATAACCGACATCCACACCGTTAAACTGTTTATCGATGCTGAACGTGATGCCATTGCGGCACAACCCGCAACAGCGCCATCCCTCAACATAGAACTCGATGATGCGCTGTACACCATCTACACCTCAGGCTCTACCGGTTTACCCAAGGGTGCTACGGTTAAACAACGCGGCGAGTTGAATCTTTTACAATGGTACAACCGTGAATTTGCCATTGGCGCGGGCGAGAACGTGCTGATCATCTCGGCGCTGGGTTTTGATTTAACGCAGAAGAATTTACTTGGCCCCTTGTGTGCAGGTGCGACCATCCTATTGCCGGAAATGGACGTGTATGATCCGCAGGCGGCATTGCAGATTATTGCCAAAGAACAGATCACACTGATCAACTGCGCACCGAGTGCGTTTTATCCGCTGGTAGAAAACGCGGCTGCCTTCACCCAGTTACAGAGTTTGCGTGTTGTACTGTTCGGCGGCGAACCGATACGCATGAATACCCTGATGGGCTGGCTGGAGAATCCGGCTTGTGTCGCGCAAGTAGTCAATATGTACGGCCCGACCGAATGTACCGATATCTCCAGTTTCTACCGCATTGAACAACCACAGCAATTTTTACAACAACCTGTGCCCATTGGCC
>CAZTZY010000091.1:0-11652 GCA_964617765.1 uncultured Spongiibacteraceae bacterium | reverse complement strand
AACCCCTGTTACCGCCGTGAAAGGGCAGTGTCCTAGGCCACTAGACGAAGGGGACGCAGCAAACTTCGTAAGAGGCGCGCATTCTATAAATGCGGGCTTTATCTGTCAACCAACATCACCAAAAATCTGTCAACATTAGGATTTTTGTCACTTAAACCCTTTAAATGGCTCAGGATTTATCTTCCAGCTTTATGGAAGCCGAATTGATGCAATAACGCAGACCTGTGGGTTTAGGCCCATCTTCAAATACATGCCCTAAATGTGAACTGCATGCACTGCACAATACCTCAACCCTGCGCATGCCATGAGAAGTATCAGCCAATGAAACCACAGCCTCATTCTGGATCGGTTGATAATAACTGGGCCAGCCGCTACCAGAATCATATTTGGTGGCGGAATCAAACAAGGGTTGCCCGCAGGCACGGCAATGATAAACGCCTTCCTTTTTACAATCCCAATACTCTCCGGTAAAAGGTCGCTCGGTGCCTTTATTACGGCAAACATTAAAGGTATTTTCGCCCAGCAGCTCTCGCCATTCCTGTTCAGTTTTTTCTATTTTTGCCATAAAAAAGCCTCGTACAATCACTACTTACATCAGTTTTTTACAGTATAATGAAAATATCTGTTTACGCTTAGAATTCTCATTATGAAAACCATTAAAAAATCCGACAAATTATCCAATGTATGTTATGACATTCGCGGTCCGGTATTACAGGAAGCGTTGCGCCTTGAAGAAGAAGGTCACCGCATCATCAAATTGAATGTGGGCAACCCAGCCCCCTTTGGTTTTGATGCACCCGATGAAATCATTCAGGATGTCATCCGTAACTTGCCGGCTGCCCAGGGTTACTCCGAGTCGAAAGGCATTTTCAGCGCCCGCAAAGCCATTATGCAGGATTGCCAGTTACACGGTATTTTTGATGTCACCATTAACGACATCATTTTGGGCAATGGTGCCAGTGAACTGATTGTGATGGCCACTCAGGCGCTATTGAATAATGGTGATGAAGTACTTATCCCCTCACCTGATTACCCGTTATGGACCGCTGCCGTAAATCTTTCCGGGGGCAAGGCTGTTCATTATCTCTGTGACGAAGAAAATGGCTGGCAACCCGATATCAATGATATCAAAGCCAAAATCAACCAAAACACCAAAGCCATTGTTATTATCAATCCTAACAATCCTACGGGGGCAGTTTATTCTGAAGAAGTTCTCCGTGAACTGGTTGCTATCGCAGAAGAACACCAACTGGTTATTTTTGCCGATGAAATTTACGACCGCATTCTCTATGAAGGTGCTGTCCACATCCATTTGGCCAAACTGGTAGAGCATACACTGTGCATTACCTTCAATGGTCTATCAAAATCTTACCGCCTGGCAGGCTTCCGTTCAGGCTGGATCATCATGTCTGGAAAAAAACAAAACTGCCAAAGCTATATTGAAGGCTTGAATATGCTCGCCTCAATGCGTTTATGTTCTAACGTACCTGCTCAATATGCCATACAAACCGCATTGGGTGGTTATCAAAGCATTAACGATCTGGTATTGCCGAATGGCCGTTTATATGAACAAATGCTCGCTGGCTATGAAGCATTGAATGCCATTCCTGGTGTCAGCTGCGTTAAACCCAAAGGCAGTATTTACTTATTCCCTAAACTCGATCCAAAATTATATCCGGTCAAAAATGATGAAAAACTGATTCTTGATTTCCTGAAACAAGAAAAAATCCTGCTGGTACAAGGCTCGGCATTCAATATTCCTGACAAGCAACATGTAAGGATTGTATTTTTACCCCATGTGAATGACCTGAAAATTGCCATAGAACGTTTCGGTAATTTTTTACAGAAATATGATTTTTCAATTTAGTTATTAGCGAAAATTTGCAATGGGCGATATACACATAGAAGAATTTTATCACGATATAGGCCTGATACTTTCTCGCCTGTATGCCTCTTTCCCACGCCGGACAACCCTTTATGTGGTCGATATTTCCGGGGAAGACAACGCTGATGAATTTGGTCTGCACAGCGAACGCTATTTAAGCTGTTTCAGTGCCATGGTTTGGCTGCAAGATCAGGGTTATATCAATTTCCATTCAACCATAAAACAGGATGCAGTGGATCAGGCCGTACTCACACAAAAGAGTTTTTTAATTCTTTCAAACCAGGCCAGCATTATTATTGGTGATGAACCTGACCTGGAAAATGTAACACCGTACATTGCCCAAAAAGCCATCACCAATGTTAATGTTTTAAGGCGCGCACTGAAAAGCCAATCTGCAATTAAAATCAGCAAAATCGTATTTCATATTATGGAGCAGTCTCGCGCCTTATAAACTCACCCTCTTTTAAATTGCTTCTACGAGGATTGATAGATGCCAGTTATTACCATTGATTACTTTACCGACATCCTCTGTATTTGGGCCTACATTGCGCAGGCTCGCATAAATGAACTCCACGCAGAGTTTGGCAATAGTGTAAAAATTCAATCACATTATTTTCCCGTGTTTGGCCATACCCATAAAAAAATCGATCAACAATGGCAAGAGAAAGGCGGCTTTCAAGGCTATGCAAATCATGTTCGCACTGTAGCCAAACCGTTTGAACATATCCAGCTTCATGAAAATATCTGGATAAAAAATACGCCTCACTCTTCCCTGCCGGCTCATCTATATCTCAGTGCTGTTAAACTCCTGGAACAAGATGGCCAATGCATTGCCGGTGGGCCCGCACTATTAAGCCTGGCATTTCGTGATGCATTTTTTACTGAATGCGCAGACATATCTAATTCATCAATTTTGGATAATATCGTCAAAAATCAGAATTTACCGTTAACCAAATTAAAAAGTCTGTTAGAGAATGGATCAGCCTTTGCAGCTTTATCTGAAGATATGAAAATGGCCATGGAGATGAGCGTTAAATCCAGCCCCACCCTCATTTTCAATGAAGACCGGCAACGCCTCACTGGCAATGTTGGCTACAAAATTATTCAGGCCAACATCAGGGAACTGATCAACAGTCCACACAAACAACATTCGTGGTGTTGAAAATAAAGACTCTGACAGACGTTTCATTATCCATGTAATATTGATCATTTCAATCAAGGATATCCGGCTCAAAGAATAACCATTTCACTTCCGGAAAGTTCTGTTTGAACTTTACTTCAATGGCATTAATGTCATTAATCAATGACAAAGCTGAACCTCGATCATGCATTTTAGCCTTGATAGCCACCATTACATCTGTACCCATCTGCAGAGTTAACAGATTAAAAACATTTTCAATAGCATCTTGCTCGTGTAAAAAAGATTGCATTTCCTTTTTCCGGTAAGGATCAACACCCTGCCCGACCAGCAAGGCTTTCACTTCTATAGCGACCAGAAATGCAATAACGATCAAAAAACTGCCGATGACAATACCACCCACCGCATCAAACATTGGGTTTCCTGTAATCAATGCCAGGCTGATGGCTATCAAGGCAAAAATCAAACCTAACAATGCTGCCAAATCTTCACCGAATATCACCAGTAATTCACTTTGCCGGGTTTGCTGAAACCATTGCCATAAATTACGATCACCACGGGATTTATTTACCTCCCGCAAACATCCCCACATAGAAGCCGCTTCTGCAATTATTGCAAAAATCAACACTGCTATTGCCACCCACACATGCAAGAGTGGCTCAGGATTGTGTAATTTATGGATGCCTTCATAAATCGAAAATAGCCCGCCCAAACTAAAAAGCATGATGGCTACCACGAATGACCAAAAATAGGTTTCCTTGCCATACCCCAAAGGATAATCATCATTGGGTGCTTGTTTGGACTGTTTCATGCCAAACAATAACAACAATTGATTACCACAATCTGAACTCGAATGAATAGCTTCTGCCAGCATCGAACCTGAACCGGTAATAAACGCCGCCACAAATTTTGCCAAGGCAATGGCACCATTGGCAGATAATGCATAAACGATACTTTTTAGTGAATCACCTTGCGCTGACATGGATATCCCCGGAAGAATTAGCGAATGATGGCCATCTTATATAAAATAGGTTTTTTTACCAGATACTATAGCCGTGAATGAATTGAATACCCCTTGTACCGATATTTTCAAACAGGTTGATGCTTTCGTATTGTTAAAAAATGCCGGGGACAATTTAAACGATATTACCAATAGCATAACCTGCAAATACCCATGAACAATCACATCGACTTTTTCGAAGCTATTCAAAATAACGAATTAGGCTCATTCAGTGACGCATTACAGCAAGCCATTAATGCGCGCACATCCCATCGCAGTTTCGGGGAATGGCAAGAATGGCAAAATGTTATCGATTCCTTACCAGAAGTTACCAATTTCGGTTATGAACTAAATACCGATGCAATAACCATTCATTGCAACACCACTTTAAATATCGATGAAAAAGTTAACCTGCAAAAAAAACTGATGCAATTACATCCATGGCGTAAAGGCCCTTACCAGTTGTTTGATATTCACATTGATACCGAATGGCGCTCTGACTTGAAATGGCAGAGGATATCTCCTCATATCAGCGACTTAACCAATAGAAAAGTGTTAGATGTTGGCTGCGGAAGTGGCTATCACTGCTGGCGTATTCGTGGAGCTGGAGCCAGCTTTGTACTCGGCATTGATCCAATGGCCAAGTTTTTGTTCCAGTTTTCTGTGTTTAAACGCTATATGCCTAAAGAACCGGTTTTTTTACTCCCATTGATGTGTGAAGATTTACCGCCCAATATGCAGTTATTTGATAGCGTATTTTCTATGGGTGTTTTATATCATCGTCGTTCTCCGTTCGATCATCTGGAAGAACTCAAACAGGCACTGCGAAGCGGTGGTGAATTAATTCTGGAAACGCTGGTTATCGACGGAGATGAGAATACCGTTTTTATGCCCAGGGATCGTTATGCACAAATGCGCAACGTATGGTTTTTACCCAGTGTTGCGGCTTTGGAGAAATGGTTAGCACGAGTTGGCTTTACCCATATTCGTACAATTAATATTGATCAGACTTCAATAACCGAACAACGAACTACTCAGTGGATGACGTTTCAGTCATTAAAGGATTTTCTCAACCCCGTTGATATTAATAAAACGATTGAAGGCTACCCTGCTCCCAAAAGGGCAACAATCATTGCACAAAAAATTTAAATGCTATCCCTCTATATAACCATGATAGTTACGGGGATTTTTGCCAGTTTTAGTAGCATAGAACTTTCGATACCTCAGCATGTCTTCTTCAATATTCCCTGAAGGTATTTCAACTGCTCCAATTCCTACTTCTCGTTTTTTATAATCCATATAAGTTAATACAATAGGAATATGTGCATTTATTGCCATGTAATAAAAACCTTTATGCCAATTTTCGACGGGTTTACGGGTTCCCTCGGGAGCTATAACCAGCAAGGTTTTTTCGGTATGGTTAAAATGATCAACCATTTGATCAACAAAGTGATGCCTGACTGTTCGATCAATAGGTATGCCTCCAAACCACCTTGCGATTGGCCCCATGGGACCTTTGAACAAAGTATGTTTACCAACCCACTTTATATCTAAACGGTAAATAAGAACTGCCATCATCATGACAAAAAAATCCCAATTACTGGTGTGCGGCGCACCAATAAAAATGGCCTTTTTTAAATCCGGAACTTCACTCGGCATTTTCCAGCGTAGCAACCAGGCAAAAAATATTGCAATAGCATGTAAACACGGGCTAACAATCGGGGTATTTATAAACGTTCTTGTCATAATAATTAATCAGGCCAATACGTCATCAATGGTTTAACATCAATATCGTTCAATGGCTTGGAGTCTCCTTCCCGAGTACCCACATAGATAAACCCAATAATCGTTTCCATTTCACTCAAACCCAATCGTTGTTGAACATAATCATCATAGGCCATAGCGCCCGTTCGCCATATTCCTGCATAACCCAATGCTTCAACTGCCAATAATATATTTAACGCTGCACAACCTGCAGAAAGCAATTGTTCAATAGCTGGTACTTTAGGATGCTCAATCACATTCGCAATAACTGTAATAATAAGTGGGGCACGCAGGGGATTATTCAAAAGCTTTTGCTGTTTTTCGGCAGTTAACTCTGGCTCAATACGGAGTTGTGCTTCTACAAACAGCACGCCCAGCTTGTCTCTAGCCTCGCCTTCGATCAATAAAAAACGCCAGGGCTGTAGACGCGCATGATCAGGCACCCTGACAGCTGACTTGAAAATCTCAATAAGTTCCGATTCTGAAGGCGAAGGTAACGTTAATCTGGACTGTGAATTTCTCTGCCGTAACAAAGAAAGAGCCGCGCTATTGATCATTACTCACCTTTTATAATTATTATTATGCTGAGATTTTCTTCAGTTAAATCAGCAAATACAAGGGTCAGGCAATATTCTTTAAGCGTTTAATATCAGCAGAAGTTGGCGTTGTACCAGTTTCATAAAAGTGCTTTACCGCTAATGCAACAGCGCGGATCTCGCTACGCACTATAGGAAAAATGATAAAGCTATCAAGCAAGTTACCTATCCATCCAAAAGGAAAACTATAACCCATGGTCGCAGTAAAACGGGTTTTTCCACCTGCAGCATCTTCAATCTTATAAATGAAGTATGAATGAGGGAATGGTTTATCCTTGGCGCCATCGTGCAAACGAATCCTGAATCCATAACCTTCATTCCATTCAGTCACAGTTTCATCCATCGCCATCATTTTTTTAAATACACGGCGACTTGCTCCCACTCCGGTTTTTTGCTCAGTATGCATTTCTGTTTTAATCAAGCCAGGAACATATTTATGCGGAATAGTTATATCCTTCATAATGCTCCACGCTTGCTCGCGCGGCATATCAATGATCACTTCGTAAATCGCTTCACGCGCCATGCTAAAACTCCATAAGGTAAAATTAACGATAAATAATTTCAGGAAAATACACTAGCAGAAATATGAAAGCAATGAAGGACAATATCATGCTCAGGAACTTGCTAACATCGGGAGAGCTATTGTCCAGCATCAAACTCTGCAGCAAATTCTTCTGCAAATCTTGCCACCCATTCGCACGCAGCATCTTCAATTGTTATATCCCTGCCTTGCGACAAGAGAAAATGTCGATACTGTTCAATTTCAGAGAGCTGTAAAAGCATGCGAGTCTGAAGATGATTGTGATGATGTAATTTAAAGGTCAGTAAAAAAGTTGAGCCGATCTTGTCGCAATGCTCCACAACCCCTGAAACCTCAAAGCTTTGCTCAAGAAAATTAACTGCCAGTCTAGCGGGTTTATGATCATCAAAGCGACAATCAGCCGAAAGTACAAGTGTGTCATCCGGTAAAATATCACCCATTAAATGCACATCCGAATGGATATTTTCCTGAACCAGATTAAGCGAAATCTGTTTACACAAATTTCCCAATTCTTGCGCCTGTTGATTCATTAAATAATTTATTCCTCGAGCAACCCAGCATAGGGTGAACTTATCTCTAAAGAGACGGGTTGTTTAAATCCATCAATAGATAAATGTGTTGGTGAAAGGTGCACATTATCGCCATGGCAAACCTGATAATCAAATTTATAAATG
This sequence comes from uncultured Spongiibacteraceae bacterium, assembly GCA_964617765.1. Taxonomy (GTDB): domain Bacteria; phylum Pseudomonadota; class Gammaproteobacteria; order Pseudomonadales; family DT-91; genus CAZTZY01. Next base: position 4,054 of record CAZTZY010000091.1, on the reverse strand, counting down.
GTTTCTGCCTTACCTTCACAAGCTGACGCATCATACGCCTGTGCCTTGTCACTGACTACTTCATTCAAGTTTTTATATTCAGCCATTGCAGACTTTCCATAACGCTTGGCAAGCATGGATTGAACAATATGCGGTGCCAATAAAACTGCAGTGGCATTGTTACCTCCAAATCCTTTTGCATTGATAATGCCAAGATCCAAACCTTTATCACCCACTTCTGTATGGGTATTGGAAATATTGAGATTGGAGTGATGAACATCATCGGCCAAATGATCAATAGTCGTTATGCCAGGGAAAAAACCACTATCCCATATGCCTAAAGATGTCACAATCTGATCACCAGCGGCACATCCGATAGAATGTCCCAGGTAGGATTTCACCGCACCTACTAACCATTTTTCAATACCGAAAATTTTTGCAGATTCATTAATAATGTGGGATTCAGTCACTCGATTTTGTGGGGTACCTGTTCCATGAGCCTGAAAAAATGAGCGTTCCTTAAAAGCTTTATCACCAACAATCGATCGAGCAGCAGCCATGGCTTTAGCAACAGTCACATAATTTCCTATGCCCGGTGCTGAAATGGATTTTTTATAGCCATCCGCGTTAACAAACACATCCGAAACTGCACCATAAATAGTCGCACCCATTTCAATTGCCAATGCATCATCAAACAAAACAATAAATTGTGCTGATTCGGCAATAGTAAAACCTTTATTGGAAGAAAATGGACGACAAGCTCGACGATAATTAACGGGGGCATCCGAAGGCAAACCATCGAGCTCACGCAAATTATCATCAGTCGCCAATGCACCCATGGCAGAATATCCTTCCATAATCTCTGGCAATATAGGGGCTTCTGCATTTCCAATAATAGCAACACGCGCTCGGCCGCTTTGAATATCAGCAATACCCATGCGCAGATTATATAAAAAAGATGCGCAAGCCCCCATGCTCGTACCCGTGCTCCCCACTGACCCTAAAAGATAGGCATTGATAAAGTCCGCCGGCATTTCTGCAAAACTGAAAGGACAATGCTTGGAAGTAACTTTTTTACCCGTGAGGCGAGACTTCATCATGCCCCCACTGCTATTACCATCCATTTGCCCCATACCGGAGCCAGCATAAACACTGACCAAGTCAGGGGCTACTCTATTGCGAATAACATCCCAATCTATCCCCATGGATTGCAAGGCATCTGAAGCACCAAAAACTGTCATTTGAATGCCACGAGGGTGATTGCGTGATTGATAAGTAGCACTTGGATCAAAACCTGAAGGTAGCTGGCCAGCTGAACGAACGGTGGCACGCATAAACCATGGCAGTAATAATTCAGTATCACCATCGATATCCACACGAACTTTTTTATCGCCCAGATCAAAAATAGTCCAGTGATCAGGGATATTATCGGGAATAGCGCTGGCAGTTGTCACAAGGCTTATAGGTTTCTCGGTGCCAAATACAGGAAAGCGACGATTCCATGGGATATTTTCAGTATCAAAATGTGCCTCTTCAATTTTGCGCACTAAAGTACTGTTTAAAATAAGTTGCGTGTTTTCTGGAGATATTTGGGTTAAAGCAGAAAGTGACTGAATGGTTTTAGCTTGTTTAACGGGAGAAAGTACATCATAGATCATGCGATTATGGGCATGATGAAAAGAAGTGCGACCCGCTGCATTAATTCCACCAAAACCCACTATTACAGGTAATCTCAGCATATGCTGTCATTTCATCCTTCAATTATAAAGTTGCGTGAATTGTAAGCATAAATACAAATATTTTAATGTCATTTGCGACATAATTAATGGCATTCAAGACAGCAATCTATTAGTCTCAAATAATGAAACACGTTACTTTTTTAATCTTCCCTAACATTATGGCCAGTAGCATTTCATTGCCACTGGAAATGCTTAATGCTGCTGACGATATATGGCGTTCGCAATCCAAAAATAATAAACCTCTGGAAATTAAATTGGCTGCCTTGACAATGGATCCGGTAATTACAAGCGGTGGGTTAAAATTAATTCCTGATACATTAATTAGCGATATCATTCAAACTGACTTATTGATCATTCCAGGTTTATGGCGCAACCCAATCAATACCCTTAACCAAAACCTTGCAATTTGCGAATGGATAAAATCCATCATAATCCCTGAAACTAAAATTTGTGCTGTAGGTACTGGCAGCAGTTTTCTTGCTCAAGCTAATGTATTAGATAATAAACCCGCCACAACACATTGGTTTTATTTTGATTTAATGGAGAAAATATATCCAAATGTCAGGTGGAAACGTCAACATTTAATCACTCAATCCGGTAATATTTTTTGCGTTGGCAGCGTCAACTCAATCGCAGACCTGACAATACATTTTATTGAAAAAGGTTTTTCTTCTGCCATCGCCAAACGTGTTGAAAGCCAGTTTTCACCTGAAATTCGCCGCGCCTATGACAGCCATTTATTTGATGAAAGTCCTCATACGCCTCACCAGGATGAACTGGTTGCGGAAATCCAGGATTTTATCCATCGCAACTATTCAGAAGAAATCAACTTTACCGAGCAAGCCGCTAAAGCTGGAATATCAAGTAAAACATTACAGCGTCGTTTTCGATCTGCAAATGGTTATACTCCTTTACAATATCAACAGTATCTGCGGGTAAATAATGCGAAAGAGTTGCTGCAATTTACCAATCTGAACATTCAGGATATTGCCGAGCTTATTGGTTATGTGGATGCCTCTCATCTTTCAGCAGTTTTTAAGCATCATACGCAACAAACACCCAGTGCATTTAGAAAAGCCGTTCGGGGAAAATTATTCAGTTCACGCCATTTGGATAATTTATCCATTAAACTTTAAAAGTCTGCTCCTGACTCATATAACCCGCTTCACTCCATCCTTTTCCATACAGATTACTATTACAGTTATTTCACCCTATAAAGTGGCGTAGAAAATTATTAAAACTATAATCACTACAGGACACGCCTTCAGAAAAATCTTCTATAAATAATGGATTTAGCTTAGTGACTTCATCATCTCGAAATTCCTTTTCGAAAATAGTTTTTGTCTTTCGTATTGTGTTATTTATCTTGGCTCTGTTGCCTCCCGTATTGAGCAATGCAGCGCCATCAGCACCTGAATTATCTGAAAATAAGGCAAAGGCTGCTTTACTCTATAATTTCATGAAACATACAAGCTGGCCTAACGAGAGCCAAATAACAGAATTCCATGTTCATTTTGTGGGTGATATGGGTAGCTTCTATAATGAATTTAACGGCATTGCGCCAGATATCAATATTCGTGGAAAAAAAGTAGTTACCACCCACTCTTCGAATTTTATTATTAGTAACATCCAACATGTACTTGTAGTTGCATCAACAAAAAATACCCTACTACCGGAAATTGCTTCTACACTCACTCGATCCGGAACATTGCTGATTTCAGACAATGCCACGGATCCCAAAATTATCATGATAAACTTCACAAAACCCAAACCGGATTCATTATCTTTTGAGGTGAACAAAAGCAATATAGTTTATGAAGGATTAAAAATTTCGAACGATGTATTACTTCATGGAGGCACTGAGATTGAAGTTGCTACACTGTACAAGGAAATGGAATTTTTATTGGGAAAAATCAAAAAAGAGGTAGAGCAAAAAAAAGAGGCTTTATCTCTAAAGCTGGCTGAAATAGATAATAAAAATGCCGAAATCCTGTTACTTAAAACTAAAACAGAAAGCATCAATAAACAACTTGAATTACAAACAGCGCAATTTAATGCACAGCAATCACAGTTGAATTTACTGAATGAAGAGCTTCATGAAGTAAAAGCCAATCTGGACAATAGCAAGGTATTACTTAACGATCGCGGAGAGTTGGTTAAAGCCCTTGAAATTCAAATAAAGAATAAACAAAGTACACTTAATCAGCAGGAAGAACAAATTCATTCCCAGCAAGAAATTGTCACCGAGAAATCCCAAAAAGTGACAGTACAAAGTGCCACTATCGATTCACAAAGAAATATTATTTTTATTGCAGCCTCCCTGCTGCTTATTTTTC
>CAZTZY010000090.1:0-11969 GCA_964617765.1 uncultured Spongiibacteraceae bacterium | reverse complement strand
TCTAAAAAATAAAAAAATTCTTATTAAATAATTATTTCGGTAAACTTCTGCATATACATTCTAGCTATTGAATATAAATCAAACTATCGAAAAAACATGACAAAATTCCTTAAATTTATTACCTTCGTCACAATAACTGGCATCGCTTTAATGGCAATCGCTATTAGCGGGGCATATTTATACCTATCCCCCAACCTCCCTGATGCCGAAACACTGACCCATATCAAATTACAGGTGCCGCTGCGTATTTATAGCATTGACGGCAAACTTTTAGGCGAGTTTGGCGAAAAAAAACGCACTCCCGTAAGCATTAAGGATATTCCGACACCCTTCATTAATGCCTTTTTGGCGGCAGAAGATGATCGCTTTTATAAACACAAGGGATTCAGCAGCAAAGCCTTGGCTCGAGCTGTCTGGCAAGCTGTTTCTGGCAGTGATGCACAAACCGGCGGCAGCACCATTACCATGCAAGTGGTCAAAAATTACCTTTTAACCCCCGATAGAAATATCATCCGCAAACTCAAGGAGTTATTCATATCTGTTCAAATCGAAAGGTTCTTAACAAAAGATCAAATTCTCGAACTCTATTTAAATAAAATCTTCCTGGGTCATCAAGCCTACGGGGTTGCTGCTGCTGCACACGTTTACTACGGAAAAGCCATAAACAACTTAACACTGGCTGAAATGGCAATGATAGCCGCCCTGCCCAAAGCCCCTTCATCTATTAATCCCATTTCCAACCCAACAGAAGCATTAATCAGAAGGAACTGGGTACTGAAACGCATGCTGGCTTTAAAATATATTGATAAAAATGAGTACGATATTGCCTTTGCCACACCTATAAGCACCAAAAAACATACCGCTGATATACAAGTTGATGCTTCTTATGCAGCAGAAATGGCGCGCCAGGAACTCTTCGCTCTTTATGGGGAAGAAGCCTATACAGAGGGTTATCGCGTTGTTACAACCATTAACAGCAATCTTCAGGAAACTGCGCAAAAGGCCTTGCGGAATGGTCTCCATGCTTATGATTTACGCCATGGCTACCGAAAACCGGAGGCTCATCTTGACGAGATAACAGACGAAGCCAAAAAGGCTCTCTTTGCAAAAATAGTATCCAGCAATGAACTCGAAGCAGCCATTGTGCTCGACAATGCTGGCAAAACAGTCAAAGCCGAACTTGGCGATGGTAAAATCGTAGAAATTCAATGGGAGGGAGGTTTATCCACCGCTAAAACCTACATCTCTGAAAGTCGTTATTCAGTCGCACCGAAACTGGCAAAAGACATTCTTAAAGTTGGTGATGTAATCCGTGTCAAACTTGTCGACGGAAACTGGCAGCTCACTCAAATCCCCAAAGCTGAAGCTGCTCTGGTTTCACTCAATCCGCACGACGGATCTATCTATGCAATAGTTGGCGGATATGGTTTTTACAACAACAAGTTTAATCGCGCCACACAAGCAAAACGTTTGATAGGCTCTAACATAAAACCCTTTATTTATTCGCTGGCACTCAATAGTGGATTTACAGCTGCCAGCATTATTGATGATGCTCCACTTATCTATACCAATCCCTACACAGGCGTAGTCTGGAAACCTGGCAATGATGACGATAAATATCTAGGCCCTATTCGCTTGCGCCAGGCACTCTACAAAAGCCGAAATATGGTCTCCATCCGAATATTGCAAAAACTGGGCATTAAAAAAACCGTTGATTATCTAACCCGTTTTGGTTTTGAACGAAACAGTTTGCCCGCTGAAATGTCGTTAGCATTAGGCACGCCCTCATTTACACCTATTCAGGTAGCTACTGCTTATGCAACAATTGCCAATCAAGGTTTCAAGATCTCGCCATACCTGATTGATAGCATCTACAACGGAGAAAATGAAGAAGTTTTTAAAGCCTCTCCTGCCGTAGCGTGCAAAAGCTGTGTGAGCGCCCCTGCGCCAATAACAAAACCTGTCGAGACCGCCAATTCAGAAGCGGATTCCATGGAAGATTTACTCAAGGAAACAACTGTCGAAGAAACGCCACAAGAAATATCAGAACCCGCCACTGACGGCAATGCATCTGATACACATTATGCTGAACGCATCATGGATGAAAGAGTTGTTTTTATTATTGACAGCATCCTTACAGATACCATTCAAAAAGGCACGGCGCGCCGGGCAATAAGTCTCAAGCGTCCTGATATTGCCGGAAAAACCGCAACAACTAACGGCCCAACCGATTCCTGGTTTTCCGGTTATCACCCTAATATAATCACTACCGTATGGGCAGGATTTGATGACAACACACCCATTGGCAAAGAGGAATATGGCAGCACGGTAGCTTTGCCCATCTGGATAGAATTCATGGGAACTGCACTGAAAGACCAACCCATGATGATGCGTGAACCTCCAACGGGGATTGTCAGTGTTTTGATTAATAAAAAAACAGGGAAACGCGCTTCTCCTGGAGATGCCGATGCCATGTTTGAATACATTCAGGAGGATTTGCTTTACACGATTGAATCAGAGGAAGCTAAAGCCAATGAAACCACTGACCAAATTGAAAGTATTTTTTAATGATCTTCTTTAGAAACCTGTAGCGGATATTCCTGCACATAAAAAAGCCGACTTGATCAAGTCGGCTTTTTTCGTCTATTAATCGAGGGTAACCTAATGTGTAACATTACCTCAAACAATCTTTTACCGTTTTTAAAGGGTAGTGGGAAGGATACGGCAAACGAGCAACGCCACTATCAATCGCAGCACGAGCAACAGCAGCAGAAACCAATCCTAACAAACGCTCATCCATAGGCTTGGGAATAATATAATCCATCCCGAACTCCAGTGAATCAATATCACAGGCATCCAAAACCTTTTGTGGCACAGGCAATTTAGCCAGATCCTTTAACGCATGTACTGCAGCAATCTTCATAGCTTCATTCACCTGGCTTGCGCGAACATCCAGTGCTCCACGGAATATAAATGGAAAGCCCAAAACATTATTCACCTGATTAGGATAATCAGAACGACCTGTAGCCATGATCAAATCGCTACGTGCTGCTTTGGCAATCACAGGATTAATTTCAGGATCAGGATTAGAACAGGCAAATACAATAGGTTTTGGCGCCATAGTTTTAAGCACTTCCACTGACAATAAATCAGCACCGGAAAGCCCGACAAATACATCTGCATCACGGCAAGCATCTTCAAGGGTTCGTTTATCTGTATGATTGACAAATTGTGCCTTGTATTCATTGATACCATCACGGCCATAATAAATAACACCAAGGCGATCAATCATATAAATATTTTTATGTTGTGCGCCGCAACTGGCCAATAGCCGCATACAAGCTATTGCCGCAGCTCCGGCACCCATACACACTATTTTTGCATCCACGATTTTCTTGCCCTGAATCTCTAACGCATTAAGCATGGCTGCAGCAGTAACAATTGCGGTGCCATGTTGATCATCGTGGAACACCGGAATATTACAACGCTTTATAAGTTCCTTTTCTATATCAAAACATTCTGGCGCCTTGATATCTTCAAGATTAATACCACCAAAAGTAGGCGAGATATTAGCCACAGTATCAATGAAGGCTTCTGAGCTCGGCGCATCCACTTCTATATCAAAAGAATCAATCCCGGCAAACCGTTTGAATAATAAACTTTTGCCTTCCATCACTGGCTTGCTGGCCAATGGCCCTAAATTTCCTAATCCCAGAATCGCAGTACCATCCGTAATAACGGCCACCAAATTGCGCTTTGCGGTATAGAGATAAACGTCATCAGGGTTTTCAGCAATGGCAAGAACAGGTTCAGCAACACCCGGGCTATAGGCTAGCGATAGATCGTATTGGGTTTCAGCAGGCGTCGTTATTTCAACAGAAATTTTTCCAGGTCTTTGCGAATGGTAATCCAGCGCTGCCTGTTTGAAGTCATCTGACATAATTATTCTTCTCAATGTTTGAGCTTTGCAGGATATCCAATTAGCCCTGACCCCTCAAGCGCAACTTATTTTAAACCTTTGTTAACAATCACTTATACGCCAACACGTTCAGTTTTGCTCTATTTTACCTCTAACTTTGCACTTTTCCTTTGATTCAACACACTCAAATCGCTCAAAAAATTAGCAAAAGCGATCAAATCCAAACCCCTAAATGCAAAAAAGGCATGATTAATAAATAACCATGCCCTTTTATATACTTTAAGACTTTCTGCGTTATTTAGCGGTACGGGCACCGAAACGCTTGTTGAAGCGATCAATACGACCACCGGTATCCGCAGTTTTTTGTTTGCCTGTATAAAATGGATGACAAGCTGAACATACGTCGAGGTGGATGTCTTTGCACAGGGTAGATTTGGTTTTGATGATATTGCCACAACCGCAGGTTGCAGTAATTTCTTCGTATTTTGGATGGATATCAGCTTTCATTTTATCACCTAAAAGTTTGCTATTGCCGCCACTCGAGATCTGTTCCTCAAGTACCGCATAGTCTAAATGGGGGGCAAACTATAGCGATCAAATAATCGCCAGGCAAGTATTTTCAGCGAATTCAGGAGTTATACCGTGTTAAACTGCCTCCATGACCGAACAAATCATCCTCGAAATAGCCATACCCACACCGCTGCGCAAAACCTTTGATTATGTTTTGCCACCCCAACACAGCGTATTGCCAGCTGTGGGAATGCGCGTGCAGGTGCCATTTGGTGCCCAACAAATGACTGGCGTTATTATCGCCATAAAAAACAGCGCCTCCGTCGAAAATACCAAACTCAAACCGGTTTTGGCGATTCTGGATACCGAACCTTTATTATCACCCACGCTGATGGATTTAACGCTTTGGTCCAGTGACTATTACCAGCACCCGATTGGCGAGTGTTTTGCCACCGTTCTGCCCAATTTGCTGCGCAAGGGCGAAGGTTTGCTGTCGGAAACCCTCCTGCACTGGCGCTTGGCCAATACCGATATCTCGCGCACCAAAAATGCCGCCAAACAAAACAGCATCCTGGATTATCTTGAACAACATTCCTGTTTCGCCGATACCGATAAAAAACATCTGGGCTTTAGTAACACTGCATTAAAAACTCTGGCAGAAAAAGGCCAGGTGGAAAGCTTTGTAACAAAAGTTAGCGCTCGCCAACCTGTTATCAATAGTAGCAACTTGATTTTAAACCCGGAACAGGAAACCATCATCTCTGCTTTTAAGGAAAGAAAAAAAGGCTTTGAATGCATTCTGCTGGAAGGCATCACCGGTAGTGGCAAAACCGAAATCTATTTACAGCTGATCGAACAAACCCTTAATGAAGGCAAGCAGGCGCTGGTTCTAGTGCCTGAAATCGGGTTAACACCGCAAACCCTGCAACGCTTTGAACAGCGCTTTGATTGTGGTATGGCAATTTTCCACTCGAACCTGAGTGACAAACAACGCCTGCATTATTGGCAACAGGCGCGTTCCGGCGCTGCGCGTATTATTATCGGCACACGTTCGGCCCTATTCACCGCCACTGAAAACCTCGGCATCATCATCATTGATGAAGAACACGACCTTTCCTACAAACAACAGGATGGCTTGCGTTATTCCGCGCGCGACCTCGCCTGTGTGCGCGCCAAGCTGGAAGATATCCCTGTCGTTTTAGGCAGTGCCACACCTACCCTGGAAAGTCTCTACAATGCCAGCACCGGGAAATATACCCATTGGCAACTTACTGAGCGCGCCGGTAATGCCCAAAAGCCCGCCGTACAAACGCTGGATATTCGCCATCAGGCGATGGCCGATGGCATTGCTGAATCAGCCCTGGCTTATATTGATGATTGCCTGCAACGCGATGAACAAGCGCTGGTGTTTATTAACCGGCGCGGCTTTGCCCCCAGCCTCATTTGCCATGACTGCGGCTGGGTCAGCCAATGCCATGCCTGTGATGCGCGCCTGACCATTCATCTGGGTGCCAATCACCTGCGTTGCCATCATTGTTTGGCTACCGAGCCGATTCCCCGGCAATGCCCGCACTGCAAAAGCCGCGACCTAGTGTATAGCGGCAGCGGCACCGAACGCATTGAAAAAAGCCTGCAACAGCATTTTGCCGGCACACCCATATTTCGTATTGATCGTGATACCACCAGCCACAAAAATGCGATGAGCGACATGCTCGATATCATCCACAATGAAAAAGCCTGTATTTTGGTAGGCACACAAATGCTCGCGAAAGGCCATCACTTTCCCAATGTCACCCTGGTGCTGGTGCTGGATGCCGATGGCGCCTTAATGGGTACCGACTACCGCGCCATAGAACGCTTTGGCCAGCTACTCACGCAAGTCACCGGTCGAGCTGGCCGGGAAGAAAAACCGGGAATAGCACTGATACAAACCCACTACCCGCACCACCAGCAACTGCATAAATTATTGACCCATGGCTATCACCGTTTTGCGATGGATTTACTCGCTGAACGCCAGCAATTGCAATTGCCGCCTTTTTCCTACCAAGCGCTGATTCGCCTCGAAGACAAGGATGCACAGGCAGCTCTGCAGGCCTTGCAACAACTCAAGCATTCTATACCTGCCGGAACCTGCCAGAGCCTGGGGCCGTTTCCTGCGAACCTGCAAAGGCGTGCGCATTTCTACCGTTACCAACTGGTATTACAGGCACCCCAGCGCAGCCAGTTAAAACAGGCCATTGCCGCCATCCTTGCCGCCAGTGACAAAATCATCAAACCGCATAAACAGCGCTGGTCGATAGATATCGATCCTCAGGACATGAGCTAGGCCATGACTTTGATGGACTCAAAATAAATCGCTACAATGCAGCCCACTTACATTTGCCAGGCATCACCATGAAAGAACAGCTCCACAGCTTACTCAGCTCCGCCATCGAGACGTTAAAATCTGCAGGCACTATTCCCGCTGAACTGGCACCACAATTCACCCTTGAGCGCACGCGCAGCAAAGAGCACGGCGATCTCGCCACTAATCTCGCCATGATATTGGCCAAACCGGCAGGTTCCACACCACGTGATCTTGCTGCAAAAATTATCGCAGCGATGCCCGCCAATAATCTGGTTCGCCAATGCGATATCGCCGGCCCCGGTTTTATCAATTTCTTTTTTAACGAAGCCGCAGCCAGCAGCATAATCAACACCATCCTTGAGCAGAAAGACCGCTTCGGCTGCAACAACCAGGGCAAAGGCCAGAAGGCGCAAGTGGAGTTTGTTTCTGCAAATCCCACCGGGCCGCTGCATGTTGGCCATGGTCGTGGCGCTGCGGTCGGTGATTCCTTATGTCGCCTGCTCGCCGCTACCGGCTGGGATGTCACACGTGAATTTTATTACAATGATGCCGGTGCACAAATCGGTAACCTTGGCCGCTCTGTACAATCCCGCGCTTTGGGCTTGACGCCGGATGACCATGGCTGGCCTGAAGACGGCTATCGCGGCGAATACATTGCCGATGTTGCCAATGCCTATATGAACGGCGACACCATTGATGCTAACGACCAGCATGTGGTTGGCCTGAAAGATGCCCACAATATCGAAGCCATCCGCCATTTCGCTGTGGCTTATTTACGCCGCGAACAGGATCTCGATTTAAAAGCCTTTGATGTTGGCTTCGACGTGTTTTATCTGGAATCTTCTCTCTACACCGAAGGCAAGGTCGAAGAAACCGTGCAGCAATTAATCGCTAACGGCCATACCTATGAAAACGATGGCGCCTTGTGGCTGAAAACTACCGCTTTTGGCGATGACAAGGATCGCGTCATGCGCAAAACCGAAGGCGGTTATACTTATTTTGTGCCCGATGTCGCTTATCACCTGAACAAATGGCAACGCGGCTTTACGCGTGTGATCAATGAACAGGGTGCTGATCATCACAGTACCATCACGCGTGTACGTGCCGGCTTGCAAGCGCTTAATGTCGGCATTCCCGAAGGCTGGCCTGATTATGTATTACACCAGATGGTGATGGTAATGCGTGGCGGCGAAGAAGTGAAAATTTCCAAACGCGCTGGCAGTTATGTCACCTTACGGGATTTGATCGACTGGTGCGGTCGTGACGCCACGCGCTACTTTCTAGTCTCGCGTGCTGCCAATTCACAACTGGTATTTGATGTGGATCTGGCGATTGCCAAGAATAATGATAACCCGGTTTATTACATCCAATATGCCCACGCGCGTGTTTGCAGCGTGCAACGCAAAATGGCCGAAGCCAATATCACCGTTGATATCAACAGTGTTGATTTGAGCCTGTTGGGCGAAGACAGCGAAAAAGCCCTGTTAAAAGCGCTGGCGCATTTCCCCGATGTCGTGCAATCCGCCGCACAAAAACTTGAACCGCATATTATTGCTACATACCTGCGCGAATTGGCCGGTGACTACCACAGCTACTACAACGCCCATAAAATACTTGTCGACGATGTTGCACTTTGCCATGCTCGTATTGCTTTAAGTTTTGCTACAAAACAAGTTATCCTTAATGGACTAAACCTATTGGGCGTCAACGCACCAGAGATTATGTAAAATGAGTTACGATTACGGTAAAGATAAAAATAAAAAGAAACCTGCCAAAAAAAACCAGAAAACCAGTGGCAGACCCGCAATACCCGGCTGGGTCATGTTTTTTAGTGGCGTTGCATTTACCTTGTTTGGGCAGTTCCTGTTCCATCTAACGCAAGTAGATGCACCCGCACAAACGACGAATCCCGAAAATCCCGTCGTCAATGCAGAAGAACCCACACACACAAAACCGACGATCAACTTTTATAACCAACTAAAAACCATGGAAGTGAAGATACCCGGCAATGAGACCAGGGCACCTGAAACTACCGCTCAACCAGCAGCTGAGTCGACCACCCAATCCGTTACTGATACGACCGCCAATGTTGACGCCAGTAAAACAGAAAAACCCGCGATTGCTGTAAATCAATTCCTGCAGGCAGGCTCTTACAAATCTGCCGCTGATGCTGATGAACAACGCGCCGCTTTGAGTTTACTGGGAGTAAAATCAAGTACTGAAACCAAAGCCAATGCCGATGGCTCAACTTACTACCGCGTTATGGTCGGCCCATTCACATCCGCAACCGATCTCGAAAAAGCACGCTCTACCCTGAATAACAATAATGTTCCTACCATTACCATTAAACGCTAGGGTATACACAGTCCAATAACTGCAAAAACAACGTTATTGGTCATCAAGAACAGCATCAGAAACCCATTTTGCTGCTTGAAATTAGCAATAGCCAGCCCCATATATCATTTTCTTTTACCCGTTTTTCTGGAGAACAGCCGTGGAACAATACCGAGGTACCACCATCATTTGTGTGCGTCGCAATGGCAAGGTTGTCGTGGGTGGCGATGGCCAGGTGTCAATGGGCAACACCGTAATGAAAGGCAATGCACGCAAGGTGCGCAGCCTTTATCACGATAAAGTCATTGCCGGTTTTGCCGGTGGCACTGCCGATGCATTTACCTTGTTTGAACTGTTTGAAGCACAGCTCGAAAAATACCAGGGCCACTTGCTGCGTGCAGCTGTAGAGCTCGCCAAAATGTGGCGTACTGAACGTTCCTTGCGCACACTCGAAGCTTTGCTGATCGTAGCTGACAAAGAAACCTCGTTAGTCATTACCGGCAATGGCGATGTGATTGAACCGGAAGATAACCTGCTAGCAATAGGATCCGGTGGCCCGTTTGCTCAATCTGCCGCCCGCGCACTTATGGACAACACCGATATGTCGGCACGGGATATTGTAGAAAAAAGCCTGGGTATCGCCGGCGACATCTGCGTCTACACCAACCACAACCTCACCATCAAAGAACTCGATTGCAACTAAAGGCTACTAACATGTCATCTACCATGACCCCACGTGAAATCGTCCACGAACTGAACAAACACATTATCGGGCAAAACGATGCCAAACGTGCCGTGGCTATCGCCCTGCGTAACCGCTGGCGCCGCATGCAACTGCCAGAAGCATTGCGCAGTGAAATCAGCCCGAAAAATATCCTTATGATAGGGCCTACCGGTGTTGGCAAAACCGAAATTGCACGGCGCCTCGCGAAACTCGCCAAAGCGCCTTTTATCAAGGTAGAAGCTACCAAGTTTACCGAGGTGGGTTATGTCGGCCGTGATGTTGACTCCATCATTCGTGATCTCGTCGATGCAGCCATCAAGATGTTGCGCGAAGAAGAAACCCAAAAAGTAAAACACCGCGCAATGGATGCCGCCGAAGAAAGGATACTCGACGTTTTGCTGCCCAGCGCCCGCAGCTTTGAAGATGACGGCGCAACAAAAGATGATTCTGCTGCACGTCAATTATTCCGCAAAAAACTGCGCGAAGGTGAACTCGATGACAAGGAAATCGATATCAAGGTAGCAGCCTCGCCGATGGGCGTGGAAATCATGGCGCCTCCCGGGATGGAAGATATGACCAACCAGTTACAAAGCCTGTTTTCTTCGATGAGCAGCGATAAAAAAACCACCCGCAAGATGACAGTGAAGGCCGCACTTAAACAAATCCAGGATGAAGAAGCCGGCAAACTGGTGAATGAAGAAGATTTGAAAATGCGTGCCGTCGATGCTGTAGAACAAACCGGCATTGTCTTTATTGATGAAATCGACAAGGTCGCCAAGCGCGGTGAATCCGGCGGCACGGATATCTCCCGCGAGGGCGTACAGCGCGACTTATTGCCACTGATAGAAGGCAGTACCATTACCACCAAATACGGCATGGTAAAAACTGACCACATCCTGTTTATTGCCTCAGGTGCATTCCATTTAGCCAAACCGTCAGACCTGATTCCCGAACTGCAAGGCCGCCTGCCGATTCGCGTCGAATTAAAAGCCTTAACTCCCGAAGACTTTACCCGCATCCTCACCGAACCTGATGCCTCACTCACGCTGCAATATACCGCGCTGCTGGAAACCGAAGGTGTGAAATTGCAATTCACCAGTGACGGCATTAAACGCATTGCAGAAATCGCCTGGGAAGTAAACGACCGTACCGAAAACATCGGCGCTCGCCGCTTGCATACCGTGTTGGAACGCCTGCTTGATGAGGCTTCTTTTGATGCGTCCGATCTGGCTGAAAAAAGCATCACCATTGATGCTGCCTTTGTTGATGCCAAGTTAGGTGCATTAGTCAAAGACCAGGATTTAAGCCGGTTTATTCTTTAAACCGTTTATTACATTCCGTAGGGGCGTGATTTATCACGCCCTTTTGCTTCACATACAGCCATAAATTAATGCCACAGCGTATAAGCTGCCTGTGCGGCAGTGAACGCCAAGGGCAAGGATCATGACGCGCCACGGCTTTTCTAAGCTGCCTGTGCGGCAGTGAACCGCAGTATAAGAAAACAGGAAAGTGCTACACATTTCTAAGCTGCCTGTGCGGCAGTGAACTTTCGATTAATAACGGTGATGGCACATATTTATTTCTAAGCTGCCTGTGCGGCAGTGAACGCCTTTGCTACAAGGTCTGGGATACTGACGACTTTCTAAGCTGCCTGTGCGGCAGTGAACATCGTGATCGATGAAGCCCACCATCTGACTGATTTCTAAGCTGCCTGTGCGGCAGTGAACTGTCTGAAATCAAGAATATTCCGTCGAACTGTTTTCTAAGCTGCCTGTGCGGCAGTGAACGCAGCAAGAAAGATTTTGAATGCAGATTTTATTTTCTAAGCTGCCTGTGCGGCAGTGAACGTACCTGCCGGATAACTCTGGCCAAGTATAATTTTCTAAGCTGCCTGTGCGGCAGTGAACATTTGAAGGCCATCGTTGATTGGGTTAATTCTTTTCTAAGCTGCCTGTGCGGCAGTGAACTAATAAGTAGTCAGGATCAGCGAGCCAACAACTTTCTAAGCTGCCTGTGCGGCAGTGAACTGCAGTGTGCCGAGTGCTTGGTGTTCCTGTCTTTTCTAAGCTGCCTGTACGGCAGTGAACAAACCAAAACCGTTGCCGATGCCGGCAGTCGCTTTCTAAGCTGCCTGT
>CAZTZY010000089.1:0-11970 GCA_964617765.1 uncultured Spongiibacteraceae bacterium | reverse complement strand
AAAACACAGTAGCAATGAACAGTTGCCTTGAGGTTTTTGACTGCTTGTTTCGATCAGCACGAATTGGACTCATTAAACCCGTTATATCATTTCACTGGTTTCATTATTTTTTAAGCAAACCCTTGAATAAATCCTTGGCCGCCTTACCACTATCATCACCCAGCTTTTTCTTTAAGGCTTTTTCGACCTCTTGATTGGCCTTGGCTTTGGCCTGTTCAACTTCCACATCCGCTTTGGCTTTAACAATATCGGTTTCTGCTTTCAGTTTTTCTTTCGCTGCATCCTTGGCAATATCTTCGAGCACACTCATATCGGGCAGACAGGTTTTAATGCCGATATCAGCAAAACTGCCCTTGCACCGAATGGGGATATCGCGATTCAGCAATTTCTGGTTGCGCACTTCACAACTTGCCCCGCCTTGGGTAATCGCATCTGTAATGCGTGTGGTTAAATGCATATCAAACTTGCCCTCTACCAAATCAAGCTGGCCAGTGCTGGTGAGTGCAATTTTTTCCACCCCGGCAGACATTGATTCAACATGGGCTACACCCTTGCGGATAATAATACGCGTCGACATTTCACGCATTTTTGTGAAAGTATCCTAGGCTTGTGCAATGGGGGTTTTCTGTTCCGCCTTGGCAATAAAATCACACACGGTTTGTTCAATATTGATATTTGAAACCTGGAATTGCTTGCCTGTCATTTCCACTGTGGCATTCAGGCCTCTCATTAATTCATTCTTGCGAATTCCATTAGTATTGCCCACGGCCTTGAAATCGCTATTTCCACTAACATGTTCTTCAATATCAAAATCGCGCAATAACTCACCTAAAGGCAAATCGCTTCCCGCTATATCAAACTGGATAGCAGGCACAGGATTGCGCGCATCAATGGTAGTGAAAACCTGCAAGGGCTTATCGTAGAGATTGGCGGTGAATTTTTTCACTTCCAGCAGACCATTGTGTGCTGCAACAACCGTGGAAAAATGGGTTAATGGCAATTTCTTAATGGTTAATTCATCGAAGGTAACATCCACATCCATAGCCAAACCACGCAGTGTTTCTACGGGTATGATTTCGGCATTTTCATCAACGGGTGCAGCAGACTGGGCAGCACTCACTTCAGCAACGGGTTCAAGGTAATTATCGGCATTTATCTGGTTGCCGTGCAGTTTGATATCAAGGATACTTTTTTCAATATTCGTGATAGCCACATTTCCGCTAAACGCCGTTTCATCCATTTGCATCACCATACTTTCCATGCGTACTGAATTATCCGCACCTGTCACTTTGGCTTTCAAAGCCACCTTGTGTAACGCAGTCGGCGATTGCATGACCGGCAGCTCTGTACCTAACGCAGTCAGTAGGCGGCTGGCATTGAAAGTGGCAATATCAACAATACCCTGATAAGCAAACGGCTCGGTGGTGACTGCCATATCCAGCAACACAGTCAGGGTTTCCTGCAACTTGTCAGCACCCACTGTTGCCAGCAGCTTGCTGTCACTCAGGGTGATATGGGTTTGGGTTTCATCCACAGCCATCTTGCCATTCAAATCGACTTTGGCATTCAATTCAGGTGTTTCAGGCTGGGTAATCAAAACTGTGGCTTTCATATTGAAAGGGAATGGCTGGTTATCCAGCGTGAGCGTTTGTGCATTCACGACCACATTACTGACTGCTGTCGTTTTCTTGATAACATTGTCGATCAGGCTGACATCAGCATTACTGATCGCCAATGAAGCCACCGATATTGCCGATGCAGGTTCACTTTCAATGCGAATGTTTTTGACATCCATTGCCAACTTGCTCACTTGCGTGGATTGTTGGGTAGCAGTATCCAAGATGCTGATTTCACCGTTACTGATAACCAGCGAATTGATGACCATGGGTTGTTTATCCGCCGGTATTTGTGCCGTCATTTGCAAGGTGATCGTAATATTTTGCTGCTGTGCCGCCGTATTCAGCGCCAGCGTTATTGCGGCATCCTTTAAAGATACCACCGTCATTGCCTCATCGACCGACACCGATGCCTTCACATCAAACTGCCCCGATTGCTGTTGCTGCAGCGCATCGGTTTTCTGGAACTTGCCCGCGGTAGCCAGTGCAAAAGGTTCCCCATTCATTACGATATCGGTACCTTGCAATGAAAAACCTGTTAGTGAAATGGATTCATTGGCCTTGTCATCCTTATAACTTATCTGGCTGTTGCTGATCGCCAGTTCCTCGATAGAAACAGCTAACTTTTCAGTATTCTGTTCTGGGGTATCCGCTATCGCCTGAGTTTTATCCTTCGCCATCAATTGCGACCAATTGGCAACGCCATCGCTGTTGATATGCAGCTTGATATCAGCACCTTCCAATATGATGCCATCCACTTTCACACTGCCATAAAACAAAGGCATTACTGCTACCGACAATGCAGCATGCTGAATAGTGGCCATTGGCGTCGCGGGCTCGGCAGTTGTAGCAACCGACACCTCGTTAATCACCATTCCCACATCAGGAAAAAACTGCCAGGCCAAGTCGCCCTTCAATGAAAGGATAATGCCCTGTTTTTTGGCAGCCGCTTCAATTTCAGGTTTAAAACTGTTGGGGTCAATCCACAGGGTAATAGCCGCAATCGCTAAACCCGCCAATACAACAATGGCGGCAATAATGCCTAACACCCATTTCATCAACTTTGCCATACAGAATTCCCCATTCCAACATTGCCCAATATTTTTAAAAGAACCTCTGAATAACTCCCTTTTGTCACTCTGAACCCTTAGTGAATTCACGGGTAAACTCCATGAAGAATCTTATTTATTCAAATAGTTAGATTCTCACGGAGCCTGCCCTGAATTTGTGAAGGGTTCGAAATGACAGTCATTCAGCGATTCCATTAGTATAGTGCTGACATTGACCACAAGGCAGCAATTTTCTCTTTTTAAAGTTGATGCTTCTTTGATATAACATCGTATTTTTATATTTCAATCATCAACTACAATGTAAAACTGTGGCAGCTTTATTAACTTGATTCACAATCATTCAAGTATTTGTCTTAAAAGGATATACATCTTGAAAAAACTGGTCTTAATTCTTCTTGTGGTGGCGTTAATTGCTGTCGCCATTGTTTGGCGTACTCGCCCTGAACCCCTATCGGTATGGGTTAGCAAGGCCGAATACGGCGAAGTGGAGCAAACTGTGTCCAATACGCGTGCCGGCACTATCAAGGCCTGCCGCCGCTCGAAACTCTCGATGCCTCTCGGTGGTGTAGTGGATAAATTACTGGTTAAAAAAGGCGATAACGTCAAAGCCGGTCAATTACTGCTGGAATTATGGAACCGTGATCACTACGCTTCGGTCGAACAATCCAAGGCTGCCCTGGATGCTGCGCAGCACGCTAAAGAACAAGTTTGCATCATGGCTGATCGCAGTAAACGCGAATCAAAACGCACCCAATCGCTGCTCGATAGCAAACTGATAGCGGCAGATGTCGCTGATAACGCACAAAGCAACGCCTATGCCCAACAAGGTGCCTGCTCATCAGCAAAAGCCCAGATCACTTCTGCAGAGGCCAACCTGGATATGCAACGCGCCGTACTGGAACGTTTTCAACTACGCGCACCATTTGATGGTATTGTCGCTGAAATCAATGGTGAAATGGGTGAATACGTCACCCCATCTCCACCGGGTGTGCTTACCCCGCCTGCGATTGACCTTATCGATACCTCCTGTTTATACGCCACTGCACCGATAGATGAAGTTGACGCTGCCGGTTTACGTTTAGAGATGCCGGTAAAGATCACTCTGGATGCATTCAGGGATCGGGTTTTTAACGGCAAGCTCACCCGCATTGCACCCTATGTACTCGATCTGGAAAAACAGGCTCGCACCGTAGATGTAGATGTGCGTTTTGATGAAGTGCCAACCGATGTCGTGCTATTAATTGGCTACAGTGCTGATGTCACTATCGTGTTAAAAAATGTACCCCGTGCCATACGCATACCTGCCGAAGCCCTCGTCAACAACAATGAAGTATGGGTGCTGGAACAAACGACTGATGGCAAACCCGGAAAACTCGTCAAACGTAAACTCACCCTGGGTATTGGCAATTTCACCTTCACCGAAGTCATCAGCGGCCTGAAAGAAGGTGAACTGGTGGTACGCAGCCCCGATCAGACCGGTATTGAAGAAGGTGCGGTTGCGACGGCCCGTTATGAATAACCCGATAGACAGTCACCATAACAATAACAACGACAACGACAATCCTGTTGTTATTGAACTGGACAATGTGGTTAAAACCTTTCAGCTGGGTGATCAGGTGGTGCGTGCCCTGGACGGCGTAAACCTGACAGTACACAAGGGGGAATACCTGTCTGTGATGGGGCCATCGGGTTCCGGAAAATCTACTCTACTGCATATGATCGGCTTACTCGATAAACCTGAGAGTGGCAGCTATAAGCTCGCCGGGCGTGAAACGACCATCCTGAATGAAGAACAACGTGCCAGCTTGCGCCGTGAACAAATCGGTTTTGTATTTCAATCCTTCCATTTAATTCCACGTTTAACCGCACAGGAAAACATCGAACTACCGATGTTACTGGAAGGCATCCCATCGCGTGAACGCCAAGTACGCTCCAGAGAAGTGATGGAACGTTTGCATTTAACGGATAGGGCTGCACACAAACCCGGGCAATTATCCGGTGGCCAACAACAACGTGTAGCCATCGCCCGCGCCATTGTGATGCGCCCCAGCTTATTATTAACCGACGAACCTACCGGCAATCTTGATAGCAAGGCAGGAAAAGATGTAATGGAGTTGTTAGAAGAATTACATCATTCGGGAATTACATTATTGATGGTTACCCACGACGCAGCATTAGGCAGTCGTGCCCATCGCCATATCCGTATGATTGATGGCAAAATTGCTGCTGATGAGAGTACACCCATTGCGCTCAGCTGATATGCTTCAATACAACCTGCAAACGCTGCTGAACCAGCGCTTTCGCGGCATCATGATTTTGTGTGCAATGGGTTTGGGAGTGGCAGCTGTAGTGGTATTAACCGCTTTGGGTGAAGGCGCACGCGGTTACATCATCAATGAATTCTCTTCTATCGGTAAAGACGTACTGGTCATATTACCCGGGCGTAATGAAACCACGGGTGGCATGCCGCCCCTGATGGGTACTGCCGCTCGCGATATCACGCTGGAAGAAGCAGCCATGCTGCCGCAACGTATATCCGCAATAAAACAGTCTGTACCTGTGATCATTGGCAGCAGTCTGGTAAGCCATCAACAACGCAGTCGCGAAGTGATTACCGTAGGTTCCTCTGATCTTTTTATGGATGTTAACCATTTAACCCTGGCGCAAGGGCAGAACCTGCCAGCGGGAGATTTTCGACGCGCAACCGGTGATGCATTGATTGGAGAAAAACTCAAACAAGCCCTGTTTGATAACCAGCCAGCCATAGGTGCATTTGTGCGTATCGGTGATTCGCGATTTCGCGTTGTTGGCGTGTTAAGTGAAGCCGTGGGTGGCATGGGCATTGATTTTGGCGATGCTGTCATTATTCCTGTCGCTTCAGCGCAGCGCTTGTTTAATGTAACCGGCTTATTTCGTGTTCTGGTTTTTGTACGCGAAGGATATCCAATTGATGATGTTAAAAAACATATCGAAAAAACCATGCAGGATTTCCATCAAGGTGAACTCGACATTACTGTTATCAGCCCCGATTCCATGCGCGCCACTTTCGACGGCATCCTTGCCACCATGACGCTGGCGATTGCTGCCATTGGTGCCATTAGCCTGCTGGTAGCAGGCGTACTTATCATGAATGTGATGTTGATCAGTGTTAGCCAGCGCACCCGCGAAATCGGCTTGTTAAAAGCATTAGGGGCATCATCAGCAGATATATTGCGCATTTTTCTCGGTGAAGCCATGTTAATGACCGGCGCAGGCGCAGGTGCAGGCGTGCTACTTGGAGTCATCGTAGTCAATATTGGCTGTTTGATCTTCCCCGATATGCCATTTCGCACTCCCGTCTGGGCATTTATTGCCGCCATTATTGTCGCGTTAGTGACCGGCCTGGTATTTTCGTGGTTACCTGCGCGTCGCGCCAGCCATTTTCAACCTGTACAGGCATTGCAAAAACCATGACTGCCTATCCATTATCCACAGTTGTTACCCCTGTCTTTCTTCAGGTTAACGGCAAAGTCAGCGAGAAAAAAATATGCTGATGAGTGATGGTACGCGCTGGATTCTTCGTTCGGTTTTATCACAACGCCAACGCAGTTTTTTAACCGCATTGGGTATTGCCATCGGCATCTCGGCAGTGGCTCTTCTTACATCGGTAGGTGAAGGCCTGCGCGTTTACCTGCTCGATACATTCTCAATGTTTGGCACACGTATTGTTACCGTGACCGCAGGAAAAACCACCACCCATGGTTTAGCCGGATTATTAAAAACCGTACGGCCATTGACTGAATATGATGCCAGGGAACTTCGACGTTTACCTTATGTAGAAGCTATAACACCAACAGTACAAGGCCCGATGAAGATTGATAGTGGTACCAAACAACGTAATTCCCACGTCATTGCCTCCAGCCATGAAGCTGCAAAAGCCTGGCGCATCGAAGTTGCACTGGGCCGCTTCCTGCCACCTGACGAAGGTTCGGCGGCTCGACCTTATGCCGTGCTCGGCGCAACCTTACGCCATGAACTATTCGGCAATGACAATCCGTTAGGCTCTACCATTCGTGTCGGCGGCTATCGTTTCCGCGTCATTGGCGTAATGAAACCCAAAGGTCAAATGCTGGGTTTTGATCTTGACGATGTGATTTACATACCTACCGCTCGCGGGCTGCAAATCTTTAATCGCGAAGGTGTTTCTGAAATCAATATCGTATTTAGCCCACAAACCACGAGCGCGGATATGACACGGCGCGTCACAAAATTACTGACGAATCTACATGGCAAAGAAGACTTCACCATCATGTCGCAAGAAGATATGCTAAAAAGCCTGAATAAAATACTGCGTATAATCACCATGGCCATCGCCGGCCTTGGCAGCATATCATTGTTGGTAGGTGGCGTAGGCGTTGCCACCATCATGACCACAGCACTGCACGAACGCATGGCTGAAATTGGATTGTTGCGTGCGCTGGGATCTACGCGCCGCCAAACCTTGCTGTTGTTTCTGGGCGAAGCCATTGTGCTGGCAGGCCTCGGTGGGTTGGCCGGCATTCTACTGGTTATTACCCTGGTCAGTGGCGCAAAACTGGCCGTACCTGCCCTGCCACTGGCATTACAACCGTTATATTTATTCCTGGCGTGGCTATTGTCTACACTGGTCGGTTTAATAGCCGGCATTACCCCCGCATGGCGGGCCTCCATGCTTGACCCCATTCTTGCCTTGCGGCAAAACTAAGGGATAAAAGTTACCTGAAACTCAATGCCATGCATTTTGAATTTAAAAAATGCTTGCAGTATTGTTACTCAAAAAACCTAACATTATCAACAAGGTTATTTTTTGGAAATCTCTTTAAATTGATTAAACCCCTTATGATTTTTTGCCAGGCTTGCTGCCCACGGGTACCTTATTACAACAGGCATGAACATGATGGGAATTATCATGCACATTCTGGTCAATGAAGCTGTAATAATTATTTTTAAACCGCGTCCATACATCATGACTGATATGCAAGCCGTGTTTTTTAAACAGCTCTTCAATACCATCAATCGACAAACGGGCAGCATCATAAGCCAGATTAATAACTTGTGTTTTCTCATCAAAAGTCACAGCATCCAATCCATATAGCTGGTCTATATCTGTTATAAGCGCAGAAATATTTTCCTTCGTCACATGCTCCAGTTTGAGATGCCTTACTACCAGGCTTGATTCTGATACACCTGCCCTGTGTTTATCTTTATGCATATCACTCTCCAGCAAATTTCACTCAACTTGACTACCCGTTATGCTCTGCAGATTGTTGTCGTTTCCATTTAAGCAGAACTGTAAATAGACCTGCAGGGCTAATCGGTTTAGTGATAAAGTCATTCATGCCGGCAGCGATGCAACGCTCTCTCACTTCATACCAGGCATTCGCTGTCAGCGCGATAATGGGTAATTCGGTTATTTTTAGTTCTTTGCGAATATATTCTGTAGCCTCCAGGCCGTCCATCACTGGCATATGCAGATCCATCAGTATGCAATCAATGACAATTTTATCTGCACGGGATTTTTGTAATAAGTCAATGGCTTCCTGTCCATGATTGGCAACGGTTACCCTAACCCCCAAACGATGCAATAATTCACTGGCCAATTGCTGGTTAAACAGATTGTCTTCTGCCAGCAACACATGAAATCCAGACAAATCATGCGTATTAATAGTTTCTTTATTATATTGATATTCAGTGTTAGATTGAAAATTGGGCTTGCTACATCTCATGGTAAACCAGAATGTACTGCCTTTACCCTGCTGGCTTTCTACACCGACTTCTCCACCCATCATATTAGCCAGTTGTTTGCTAATGCTTAAACCCAAACCACTGCCACCATATTTTCGTGTAGTGGATGAATCGGCTTGTTCAAATAACTCAAATACCCTGCCACGTTCTTTGTCACTTAATCCTATACCCTGATCTTCCACTTCAAACCGCAATAAATATCCAGCAGAATCAGCAGAAAGCTGTTTTACGCGAAGGGTTATTTCACCTTTATCAGAAAATTTTATGGCATTATTGGTGAAATTAATCAGGATTTGCCCCAGGCGCAAGGAGTCACCCGAAATATAACGCTGAACATCAGGCGAAACATCTATCTTGATTTGCAAGCCCTTTTGCCGGGCTTTATCCCCCAGCAAAACCAACAGCATATCCAGCACGGTATCCAGATGAAAATCCGCATTTTCAAGAATAAGCTTACCTGCCTCTATTCTGGAAAAGTCCAGTACATTGTTTATCAGTGCCAGCAAATGCTGGCCAGATACGTGAATTTTATCGATGTAATCACGCTGCTTGCTATCAAGCTGGGTATCCAGTGCCAGATAGGCCATCCCCAGGATGCTGTTCATGGGCGTGCGAATTTCATGACTTATATTGGCCAAAAATTCGCTTTTAGCCTCCGTGGCCGATTCTGCCAACTCTTTGGCTCTTTGTAATTCTTTGGTGCGCTCAGTCACACGCAGCTCCAATTCCTGGTTTAACTGCAAAAGCTTCTGCTCGGATTTTTTCCGATCTGTAATATCTAACACACCTGCTATAGCACCCATATAATTGCCGGCTTCATCCATTAACGGGGATGATGCCATCACTACAATTATCCTGTCCCCATTTTTTTTAATGAATTCAAAATCATGGTTTTCCTTGATGCCCTGTTCACGACGCACCAGATTGCGCTTACAAATCTCAACACCGTATTCATCCATAAAATAAAACAGGTTCTTGCCGATCATTTCCTGCTCGGTATAACCCAACATCACCGCCATATGTTTATTAACGAAAGTGGTATTGGCTTCTTTATCGACAACCCAGATACCTTCCTGTAAGGCCGATACCAGTTCACGATATTGTTTTTCACTGACCCGCAGGGCTTGCTCAGAAATCTTTCTCTCACTGATATCAAATATGTTTCCTTGTACCAACCTGTGGGTTTCTGCTGGCAAACGCACCAGCCGTATCTCGCAGGGAATGGCCCGCCCGTTGCGATGCAGATGCTCCCATTCAAAAACAGGCATTGCTCCATTCATTGCCTGTTCAATGTACGCCATTGCAGCGTGCTGCGAAGACTCTCCATTAGGCTGTAAGGCTGGGCTCATCTCTATGGGTCCACTCTGCATCAGATACTCTCTCGAATATCCAAAGAGTGTTTCAGCTTTAGCATTGACCATCACAAAATAACCAGTATCCAGATCCATGACCACGATAGCATCAGGAGCATTCTCGATTAATGTATTTAATTTTTCCTCACTCAACAGTAACTCGGAATGTTCTTTCTGAAGTTTTTCCGCCATAT
Organism: uncultured Spongiibacteraceae bacterium; assembly: GCA_964617765.1. GTDB lineage: Bacteria > Pseudomonadota > Gammaproteobacteria > Pseudomonadales > DT-91 > CAZTZY01. The sequence continues at coordinate 1,975 of CAZTZY010000089.1, read as the reverse complement.
CATCAAACACTTTACCTAAATCGGCGACTTCATCATTACCGGTCAAATTGACACGTATATTTGCATCGCCAGAAGATAATCTTTGCGTAGCTTGCGCCAAGATCTCCAACCGGTGCGAAACCCGCCAGTGCAATATCAGCGCGACAATACCCACAATTACCAAACTGAATAACCAAAATTTTAACGTGCTGTAGATAACATAGTTTTGCTCCAGCATGAATTGCTCAGAGAGATCATAATCAATGTATAAAATTCCCTTTCTCAAAGAACGTATTTCATTTTTTTCCAAAGGAAGGCTTACCGCATAATAACCACTCATGCGCTGTCCCTCTGGGTGCTTTATAATTTTCCCCACATAGTTATTCTGGACAGAAGCTGCAACAGCCCTATCAAAATCTGAAACCTCGCTTGCCGGCTGCCCGCGCCAGGAATAATGATTAGCCAATAAAATCCGGTATTGATCATCCGTCAAAAACAGCTTTTCGACATGCGACTGCAAGGCAGCAAAAGACAGGTTGATATTGGCATTACCCCTGTTTTCGCCAGCCATTTCAGCACCCACTGAGTTTTGCAAAGCGGTCATCAAACCAATCAGATCATGCTCTGCCTCTTGCTCAATCAACTCCCTGCTATGGAGAATATTAACAACTCCATAAAACAGTGATGTCCCGGTAACGACTATCAAAAGCAGAAGTGGAATGAATATCCTTAAACGCAATAGACCCTTGATGTTCACTGCAGTAAATCCTTTTGCTGTTTATCAATTAAATGCACTGGCTCAACAGCACTACTGATCAATCGATTCTGTAACATCACATTCACCATCTTTTGTGCAGGAATCAATAAACCTGGCTGATCCCCTGTTAACAAGCGCCGATTTTCTTCGATATCAGATTGCCTGATACCCGCCATGGCTGCTGAAAATTCTGCATAATTAAGGCCATTACGAGGGGCCATTTGTGTAAAAGCTTTTTGCGGATGCGCCTTGATATACTCCAGAGTCCTAAACCAGACACTGATAATTTGCTGCATTTCTTCAGGTCTCTGCTGATAAACGTCTGCCCGCACCACCAACACATCAAATATTTCGTTAGGTAGCTTTTTACTGTCTAACAGGATATGTGCATCCATTTTTAACAACTCTGTTCGTACCGGGTCAAAAGTCACCAACGCATCAAAAAGACCGTCTTTATAAGCTTGTACCTGTTTGTCAATTGTCACCGGCACAGGAATTACATCCGCTGGTGTAAGACCCGCTATCTCCAATGATCGACTCAACATAAATGCTCCCAGCGCACCACTCTCCAGACCTACCCGCTTTCCCTTAAGATCACTTAAGGTCTTGAGTTCCGGCCTGGCCATAAGAACGTCAGCACCATATGAGTTATCCAATACCAATAATATGCGCACATCCATGCCATCGTGCTGCAATAACAATGCCTCATCCAGCGTAAGGGTAACGACATCAACCGCCCTGTTACGAAATGCATTGAGCATTACGGAAGCATTGGGCAATTCATACAACTTGATCCTGGATTGATCGAAATAACCCAACTCACGAGCCAAATAAAGTGGCTCATAACCTGGCCATTGATTGCTGGCAATACGCAAATAAGGTGGCAATTGTTGCGTGCAGGAGCTTAATGAAGAAAAACAAACAAGGAGGAATCCCAAAGACAGGCAGAGATAATACAAGACCCGGAAGAAACGTGCCGATATGCTCTTTAATCCCTGTATACACTTCGAAAACCTGCACATTTCGCTTATCACTGATAACCCTTTTCGAGTAGGCAATGCTTCAAATCGCCAGCACTGACAATATTTCCTATTGAAGCATTTTTGAGACTAGCTCAAAGTTTATGACTTTGCCATAAATCAGGGTGTAAACAATCGCGATGCGGAATGTTATTTGACACGATAGGCAGCATTTACCTTCGATATCTGACCATGAGCAAACCAGGGACTGGATATACCG
>CAZTZY010000088.1:0-12081 GCA_964617765.1 uncultured Spongiibacteraceae bacterium | reverse complement strand
GTATTTTTCTTCACCTGAACCCTGGATGTGAAAGTAATCAGGATGGGTATCGGGATTTTTTACCGACAGCGAGCGGCGTGTTCTGGCCACAACACCGGTTAAGCCTTGCCCGATTGACATGGTGGCACCCAAAACCGATTGGCTCAAGCCGTGGGTGGCTGTCAGTGTTAGTTGGTTGCTATCTGCTTTATAGGTGTACAAGCTGCATACATCCACATTCAGTTCATCGCCCAGCGTTTTAACAATGGAGTTCAGGTAGAAAGCTTCTGTTGGCATAGTTTCCTCGATAATGGTTAGCGGGTTAATGACCTACAGTTTTGATTTTGCATAGTTCGTGCCAGATAAGTATGTACATTCTTTAATGTTGTTAGCGGGTATTAAGTGATTGAATTGTGTTGATATTTTAATAACCACAATTTTTTTCTGGAATTAAGGTGAGGTCAGGCTGTTATTGATGCAGCCAGATAATTGCACTGTGGCAGGGCAGGCAAACAGGTTAATTGGATATTCAGGTGCAGTAATGCTGTCAGACAGGAATGGCACTTACATACCCATAAAGCTTGGCGAGATTGAGTCTTCACGGCGAAACAGGGGATGTCGCGTTAGCGACAGAGGGGTAAAAGCCGGAAAGTGTGACCCCTCCGACACTTTGTGTCACCTCCCCTATGCAATAGGGGAGGCTGGAACAGGCTATGACAGTGTCTTTCCTGTCAGGCTATTTCTACAGGATAAAACTGCGTAACTGCTGGGCAATTTCTGAGCGTTCCCAGTCATATTCAAAGGTTTCGCGCAGGTGTTTGGTGTATACGGCATCGGTCAGGGAAAAATAGCCTTCTTCGGCTTCTGCCTGTTTTTTGATGAGCACACCGCGATTATCGCAGATGATGGAGGTTTCGCGTTCCATGTCGGGTTCATCAAAATATGTTTTCACGATTATTTTTTGGCTAAGCCTGCGTATCAGTGTTAGGGTGCTGTGATCGAATTGCATCAGGCGATCAGGGAAGTCGAGAAGGATATGTACTTCTGAATAACGTGATTTGCGGGCAAAAGCAGAAAGGGCATTATTCACTTCCTTGTTATCAAATAAATCCGGATCAAGAATCGCAGAGCGAATGCGCAGGTAACGGCTACCTTGTTCGATGAGCTGGATGGCGGCGGTGATAAATTCTTCATTGGTGCGTAATGTGGTGACATTATCGATGTGTTTCATGGTGTACCTTGATCATGTTCCCGTTTTATAGATTCAGTGTCATGCCTTGATGCAGTATGCCTGCATCCATAAAGGTTTCGCCGATGGGCTGGAAACCCAGGGCGCTATACAGCGATGTTACGTTAAATTGTGCATCGAGATCCAGTGTGGCCAATGTGCCATTTTTAGCATCCTCAATAATAAATTGTAGCAATTGTGTAGCAATGTGCTGGCGACGAAACGCGGGTAAAACACAGACACGGCCAATTTTTCCAATAGTATTATTGATAAGCAACCGTGCGCAGGCAATGGGCTGGTTTTCTGAAAAAACGAGAAAGTGATGTGCGGTTTCATCCTTGTCATCCCATTCATCGGCGGCGCTGATCTGTTGTTCGCCAATGAATACGGTTTCCCTGAGTTGTCTCAGGGCATTCCGGTGTTGCTGCCAACTTGTTTTAATGATGGTGATCATGGTCATGGTCATGTGTACAGTGTTCATCACAGCCGCCATCGATATCTTCAAAGATGCCGACTTGCATGAAAAATTCCAGCAGTTCCTGTTCTTCATCATTCAGGGTATTCCTGTCGATGGAATAACTGTCGCTGAGACTTTGGATAAACTTTTCGTGGCGGGCATTGGTTTGCAGGCCATTACCGTTGGCGAACACGGTGAGGGTATTGCCGTCTTTGAAATAGGCGATGCGGGTGTCGAGGCGTTTGTACAGTACTTCGTTGTTAGAGATAAAGGGTTGCTGTTCATCGACATATTTGGGTTCGGTCATCAGCTTACCGAAGCTGTGTAAAATGGCTTCGTTATTCATTAAATGCTGTTTGACAATATTCACGACATTATCGAAAGCAGCCTGGCTGATTTCTGCGGGGTGTTGTTTTGGGTTGATGGCTACATCTTTATAGCGCAAGTCATCACTTAACTGGCTTGCCACATCGTCACACAATTGTGCAATAATTTCTTCATGGCTGGGTGCGCGGAAGCCGATGCTGATAGTGATGCAATCATCCGTATCGGCAATGCCCCAGTGCGCACAGCCGGGTGGTGCATACATGATGTCGCCGGCTTCTAACATATATTCACTTTCTTGCTGGAAGTTTTGCAGGATTTTTACATCAGGGTTGGCTGTCAGCGCAGTGCAGTTATCGCAATGCTGGCCAATTTTCCAGCGGCGTTTGCCCGAGGCTTGTATCAGGAATACATCGTATTGGTCAAAGTGCGGGCCAACATTGCCGCCTTGCGTGGCATAGCTGATCATCACATCATCGAGACGCCAGTTGGGAATAAAGCGAAAGGCTTGTTTCAGTGCCTCGACTTCATCAATGTAGTGGTCAACGGCTTGTACCAGTAAGGTCCAGTTTTTTTCTGGCAGTTTTTCGTAGATATCTTCAGTGAATGGGCCGTGCTGAACTTGCCAGTCAGTAGAGCCATCTTTGGCAGTGATTTGCTGGATGATGCGCGATTCTATGCTCGGTTCAAGACTTAAGCCTGCCAGCTCATTGCCATCTAACGGGTTTTCAAAATCGGGGAAAGCCTGTTTCAGCAATAAAGGTTTTTTTTGCCAGATGTTTTTCAGGAAGTCGTCTTGTTGAAAGTTGTTTAACTGCAGGCTCATGCTTGAAATGCTCTTTGGGAGGTGGTGAAAAACGGGAAACTCCAGGTGGAAAATTCCCGTGATAAAAATGCCGTGAATCAGAACTGCTGGATTTTTTTCGCTTGTGCTGCGGCGTTGCCGGTATAGCTGGCAGGTGTCATTGCCAGTAATTCAGCCTTGGCTTCAGCAGGCAACGCCAGTGATTCGATAAATTCAGCCATCATGGTTTTGTTCATTGCCTTGCCGCGCGTAAACGCTTTCAGTTTTTCGTAAGGCTGTTCAATGGCATAACGGCGCATCACGGTTTGAATGGGTTCTGCCAATACTTCCCAGGCATTGTCGAGATCCTCGGCCAGTGCTGCGGCGTTCAGTTCCAGTTTGTTCAGGCCTTTTAGTGTGGCTTGATAGGCGATCAGGCTGTGTGCCAATCCAACACCGAGGTTACGCAGCACAGTGGAATCGGTGAGATCGCGTTGCCAACGGGAAATTGGCAGTTTCATCGACAGATGCTGCATGATGGCATTGGCAATGCCGAGGTTGCCTTCGGAATTTTCAAAATCAATCGGGTTAACCTTGTGCGGCATTGTCGATGAGCCCACTTCGCCAGCAATGGTTTTTTGCTTGAAGTAACCTAAAGAGATATACGCCCATAAGTCTCGGTCAAGGTCGATAAGGATAGTGTTGAAGCGGCAATAGGCATCATACAGTTCAGCAATATAATCGTGTGGTTCGATTTGTGTGGTATAGGCATTCCATTCAACGCCGAGACCTTCAATAAATTGTTGGGCATGGGCTTCCCAGTTGATATCCGGATACGCCGAGAGATGGGCATTGTAATTGCCAACTGCGCCGTTCATTTTGCCTAATAAAGGAACAGCTTCGATTTGGCGCAGTTGACGCTTCAGGCGAGCCACAACATTGGCTAACTCTTTGCCTACAGTGGTAGGGCTGGCTGTTTGGCCGTGGGTACGCGCCAGCATCGGTTGCTCGGCCAGTTCCAGGCTTAAAGTTTCGAGGCGGGTGATGATGGCTTGCATGTCAGGTTTTACAGCTTCACGGCCGGCTTTCAGCATCAGGGCGTGGGAAAGGTTGTTGATGTCTTCGGAAGTGCAGGCAAAGTGGATAAATTCGCTGACTGCATTTAGTTCGGCATTGGCAGCAATACTTTCCTTTAAAAAGTATTCAACGGCTTTAACATCGTGGTTGGTGGTGCTTTCAATGTCCTTGATGCGCAAGGCCTGGGTTTCACAGAAGCTAGCCAACAGGTTTTCGAGAAACTGGTTGGCTTCAGCACTTAACTTTTTGACTTCAGTAATTTGTGGGTGGTTGGCCAGTTGTTGCAGCCAGCGCACTTCGACCAGTACACGAAATTTGATCAGCCCGTATTCACTGAAAATCTCGCGCAGTTTTACGGTTTTGCTGCCGTAGCGGCCGTCGATAGGGGAGATGGCGTTAAGCGAATGAAGTGTCATGATAGTTTCTGTTCCTTTAATTTTCTTGCCATGATGATGAGTTAAGTAGTTAGTGTCGAGATTGGGTAATATCTTCCAGCAAAGACTTGCTGTATTTTTCAATATTGCCTCGGCCAAATATAATTTGCCATTTGGTGCCACCTAATTGACGCCACAGCATGGCAGAGCGAATGCCGGCAAGCAGCATGACCCGGATTTTATCGCTGACCAGTGTATCTTTCAGGTGAAGCATATTGCCAGTGACCTGGATGCGAAATTTAAGTGTGCTGATAGTGTCCTGGTAAAGCCCGGAAATGCTGCTGGCAAGATCACTGCTGTTATCGGAAAAATGCGTTCTGTTGTAGTTAATATGATTCAAGCGTGAGCTAATGACTTCCAGCATACCCGGATTTTTCCCCAGTTGTTTTTGCAGGGCCAATAAACTCAGGGCATAACGTACAGTTTCAGTGGTATTTTGCCCGGGTTGATTATTCGATATTTGGCTAAGTACAGTTAATCCCTGCTGTAACGGCTGAATGTTATTGCCATACACATCAAGCGTGGAATCTGGATTGAAGTTAAACAGGCTGTTTAGCAAAGTATTGTAGCTGGCAATATCGCAAGTGCCGCTTTTGGCCAGTTCAGCAACAATGTCGGCAGCCTGAAATACACCAGCCAGTGCAATCACTCTTTCCTCGTTTCGATTGCTCATGCGGTATTATCCTGCCGCTAATGCGGGTTGTTGAACGTTGAAACGGGTCTCTATCACGCCACCGCCCAGACAAATATCACCATCATAAAAAACCACGGATTGCCCCGGTGTAACCGCACGTTGCGGTACGGAGAAGTGGACATGATAACCGCCCTGGATTTTTTCAATGAAGCATTCCTGGTCAGGCTGGCGATAACGGGTTTTGGCTTTTAGTAATTTATCTAACGTAGGCTCATTGCCGCTTATCCAGTAAATGCTTGATGCACTCAGGCTAGTGGTAAACAGCAGGGGATGATCATTGCCCTGGCCGACGATCAAGCGATTGTTGACAATATCTTTTTCCACTACATACCAGGCGGATTCAGCATGGTTATGCAAACCACCGATACCAAGACCCTGGCGTTGGCCGAGCGTGTGGAACATCAAGCCATGATGCTTGCCAATCACTTCGCCTTCCGGGGTGACAATATCACCGGGCTGAGCGGGAATATATTGTTGCAGGAAATCCTTGAATCGGCGTTCGCCAATAAAACAAATGCCGGTACTGTCTTTTTTCTCTGCTGTAGCCAGGCCGAATTCTGTGGCAATTCTGCGGACTTCAGGTTTTTCCAGTTCACCCACAGGGAAAAGCGATTTGGCAATTTGTTCGCCGCCGACTGCATGTAGAAAGTAACTCTGGTCTTTATTGGCATCCAGGCCCTTTAGCAACAAGGATTTTCCGTTAGTGTCAGGTCTTTGTCGCACATAATGCCCGGTAGCAATGTAATCGGCGCCTAAATGAATGGCATATTCGAGGAAGGCCTTAAATTTTATTTCCTTGTTGCAGAGGATGTCGGGGTTTGGTGTGCGCCCAGCCTTGTATTCTGTGAGGAAATGTTCAAACACATTATCCCAATATTCGGCCGCAAAATTGGCGGTGTGCAGTTTGATGCCGATTTTATCAGCAACGGCTTGCGCATCAGCGAGATCGTTTTTAGCTGTGCAATATTCCGTGCCGTCATCTTCATCCCAGTTTTTCATGAACAGGCCTTCTACTTTATAACCTTGTTCTTTCAATAATAGTGCAGACACTGAGGAATCTACTCCACCAGACATACCTACAATGACAGTTTTATGGGTATTGGGCATGATTAACACGCGTCATCAATAACAGAGAGCGGGAATTGCTGGCCAGCCAGATATTGTTCAATGTTTTTTAGTACGAGTGGGCTGCGCAGTTTTTCCGGATGGGATTTCAGCTCGTCGTAACTCAGCCATAGCGCATTCACTATGCCTTCATCCAGTTCAGCTGCCTGATCATGTTTGATGGGTTTGGCGATAAAGGTGGTGCGATAGTAAATAACCCCGCTTTGCGGAGATATATATTTGGAAACACCCAAAACTGAAACCGGTTCCACGTGCCAACCGGTTTCTTCATAAGCTTCACGGATGGCGGCTTCCAGTAAGGTTTCATCGGGTTCAAGATGGCCGGCCGGCTGGTTATAAACCAGCACGCCATTGCGAAATTCTTCAACCATGAGGAATTTATTGTCTTTTTCTACGATGCAGGCAACGGTAATGTGGGGCGGCCAGGACATAATTCGCTTATATTGAGTGCAATGAATGGAGGCGGCAATTATACAACTTGAGTCTGTTACGTCTAGTTTTGAGCCTGATAGGGAAAAATAGGTCAATTGCTATGCATTTCACACTTATGGATATTTTTACGGCAAAAAAGCTGAGGTGGTTTTGAGGAGTTTTATGCTTGTCCTTGAGTTGATTGGGTTTTTTCAGTAATTACCCTTTTTAAGGGCTTGCTAAACGTGGTTTGACGGGCTATCTTTAAGTTATAAAAGCCAAACCTCTAATTCATTCTAGAATAACAAAAACTATGATGATGATTAAAAAGATTACATTTGCCGTACTTATTGCTGCAGCCAGTACAAGTTTTGCATCGTCTGTTGAGCATACAGTTAAAAAAGGCGAAACCTTATACGGGATTGCCAAAAAGTATCATGTAAGTGTGTTGAAGCTCTCTGCTTTCAATAACCTGTCTTCTCTTGAGTTGCTTGCCGGACAAAAAATCAGTATTCCTTTTGCTGATTCAGAGAGTACCGCTGTTTATTACAAGGAGCCTGTAGATAAGGCATCCACTAATACTGCCAGTTCGAATGCAATTCATATTGTCAGAAGAGGTGATACGCTTTCGGGTATTGCTGCTCAATACAGGGTTGGTTTAACCAGTCTGGCTCGATATAACAATGTTTCTTCTCGTAAACCTATACAATCCGGTCAAAAACTGCGCATACCTGGCAAATCTCAGATTGCTTCCACTCAATCATATACGCAACCACGTTCTACTCCTGTGGCAAGTACGTCAAGCCGAAATGTAAGGCTTGAATCGGACAGCGCCATTGTTGTTGATGCTGAAACGGGTAAAGTCATCTATTCCAAAAATGTTAATGAAGTGAAACCTATTGCCTCTATTACCAAGTTGATGACGGCAATGGTGGCTCTGGATGCCAATATGGCACTGGATGAAACTTTAACGATCAGTGATGGCGATGTTGATTATCTCAAACACACCACTTCGCGTTTGCCTTTGGGTACAAAATTAACCCGTTATGACATGCTGCGTTTGGCATTGATGTCTTCTGAAAACAGGGCAGCTTCTGCTCTTTCACGTCATTATCCCGGTGGAAAACCTGCTTTTATTCAAGCGATGAATGAAAAAGCCCAAGTATTAGGCATGCATAATACCAGCTTTTCTGATCCTACAGGTTTGACTCCAAAGAACGTATCGACAGCTGAAGATTTGGTGAAAATGGTTGAGGCTGCAAGTCATTATGATTTGATCCATAAATTTACAACGACTGAAGGGCGCAAGGTTGCCATCAGGCCAAAATCAGCACCTTTACAATATAAAAACAGCAATGCATTGGTGCGTAATGGCCAATGGGATATTGAAGTCAGTAAAACAGGTTACATCAATGAAGCGGGTCGTTGCCTGGTGATGAAAGCAGAAGTGGCACATCGCCCTGCTGTTATGATCTTCCTGCAATCGAATGGTAAATATTCACCCGTGGGTGATGCTACACGTATCAAGAAATGGATTGAATCCGGTGGCTCGGGCGTAACTTTGGCATCGTTATAATTTTAAGGTTTTATGTGATTTAAAATGCCGGCTTGATGCCGGCTTTTTTGTTTTATGATGGCCTGTTTTCTGTGGCTTGCTTTTATTGATAGTGGTGTTTGATTGCAGTGTTGGGTCTTCTTCATTTAATTGAATGAGTTGATGTTCGCCGGGAAGCAGGGAGCCAAGGCTCCATTCGCCTATACTGGCTCGGATCAGTCGCAAGGTAGGAAATCCGACAGCTGCGGACATGCGGCGAACCTGACGGTTTTTACCTTCAGTGATGGTAAGGGCAATCCAGCTGGTCGGTATGTTTTTGCGTTCCCGAATTGGTGGTGTTCTGGCCCAAATGTCAGGCTCACTCATTGCCTTGGCTAGCGCTGGTTGGGTTTTGCCATCCTTTAGTTCCACTCCTTGGCGTAATTGCGTTAATGCATTGTCAGTAATGATCCCTTCTACCTGTACCCAATAAGTTTTGGGTAGTTTGTGTTTAGGGTCGCTGATGCGGTGTTGCAGGCCGCCATCATTGGTTAAAAGCAATAATCCCTCGGAATCATAATCCAGCCTGCCTGCAGCATAAAACCCCGGATAATCAGGCAGGAACTGTTTTAGCGTGGTTCTGCCGCTGTCATCCTGGAACTGGCATAACACATTAAAGGGTTTATTGAATAAAAGGATTTGGCTCATAACGGTTTCTGTAATGTCGTCACTGATGTATAGCGGCGTTATCTATGTTAATAAAGGTCATGCTGTTATACTAGCACACGCAAAAAATGAAGAAATTCAACGTGTTTCGATTTGGTGCAGCTGCAACAAAGTGTTGCAGTGGAAGTACCAAAATGGATCTACGTATTTTGTATTATCGCAATGAAATCTACACTTTAATCTTTGACACTGCTCGGTAAAGCGGATATTTATTACGCTTTGATTATTTATTCGTTGGCTCGTTTAACCTGGGAAAAAACATGACTTCTAAAATTATATACACACTCACCGATGAAGCTCCTGCGCTGGCAACTTACTCATTGTTACCTATTGTAGAGACTTTTACCAAAGCCGCTGGAATTAATGTTGAAACCAGTGATATTTCACTCGCTGGCAGGATTATTGCCAATTTTCCTGATTTTCTGACGCCTGCACAACAACAGGCCGATTGCCTCGCTGAGCTGGGAGAGCTGGCTAAAACCCCCGAAGCCAATATTATCAAGTTACCCAATGTGAGTGCTTCGGTTCCGCAATTAGCCGTGGCTATCAAGGAATTACAGGCGCAGGGTTATAAGATCCCTAATTATCCTGAAGATCCACAAAACGATGCCGAAAAAGATATAAAGGCACGTTATGCCAAAGTGTTAGGCAGTGCCGTAAACCCGGTGTTGAGGGAAGGAAATTCCGATCGTCGTGTTGCAGCCCCGGTTAAGCAATATGCCAAGGATAATCCGCATTCCATGGGTAAATGGAGTACGGATTCCAAAACGCATGTATCTTATATGACAGCAGGAGATTTTTACGGCAGTGAAAAATCGGTTGTTTTGGCACAAGCCGGCGATGTGAAGATTGAGTTTGTAGATGCTGCAGGTAATGTCACTGTGCTTAAACCTAAAACCGCGCTGAAGGCAGGTGAAGTAATAGATTCTTCTGTGATGAGCTGCGGTGCCTTGCGTAAATTTTATGCCCAGCAGATTGCTGATGCGAAAAATACTGGTGTGTTATTGTCGCTGCATTTGAAAGCCACCATGATGAAAGTGTCAGATCCGGTGATGTTTGGTCATGCGGTGACTGTTTTCTTCAAGGATGTTTTTGATAAATATGCTGCTGTGTTTGAAAAGCTCGGTGTAGATGCCAATAATGGTTTGGGCGATGTTTATGCCAAAATCAAAAATTTGCCAGATGATCAGCGCCTTGATATAGAAGCCGCTATACAAGCCTGTTATAAAAATGGCCCGGCGCTGGCAATGGTAGATTCTGATAAAGGCATTACCAACCTGCATGTGCCCAGTGATGTGATTATTGATGCCTCCATGCCTGCAGCTATTCGCTCTTCAGGCCAGATGTGGGGAGTGGATGGCAAGTTGCATGATATGAAGGCGATGATCCCTGATCGTTGTTATGCGGGTATTTATCAGGAAGTTATCGATTTTTGCAGGAAAAATGGCGCCTTTGATGTGACTACCATGGGTAATGTGGCTAACGTTGGTCTTATGGCTCAAAAAGCTGAAGAATATGGTTCGCATGATAAAACCTTTATTATTTCAGCGAATGGCAAAGTACGCGTTGTTGATGCAGCAGGCGCTGTGTTGCTAGAACATTCTGTGGAAAAAGGCGATATCTGGCGTATGTGCCAAACAAGGGATTTGCCAATTCAGGATTGGGTGAAGCTGGCAGTGAACAGAGCAAGGGCAACCGTAGTTCCTGCGATTTTCTGGCTTGATAGCCATCGCGCGCATGATGTGAACCTGATTGAAAAAGTAATGCGTTATTTAAAAGATCACGATACCCAGGGTTTGGATATCCAGATCATGTCGCCAGAAGATGCTATGCGTTATACATTAGAGCGAGTAAAAGCGGGTAAAGACACTATATCAGTTACAGGTAATGTATTGCGTGATTATCTCACTGATTTATTCCCTATCCTGGAATTGGGCACCAGTGCAAAAATGTTATCAATCGTGCCTTTACTGGCAGGTGGTGGCTTGTTTGAAACCGGTGCAGGGGGTTCAGCGCCAAAGCACGTACAACAATTTATTGAGGAAGGTTATTTACGTTGGGATTCACTCGGCGAGTTTCTGGCGTTAGCAGTTTCACTGGAAGATTTAAGTGCGAAAACCCACAATGCCAAGGGTATGGTACTGGTGGAAACGTTGAATGAAGCCACTAGCAAATTCCTGATTAATGATAAATCGCCAGCGCGTAAAGTTGGGCAGCTGGATAATCGAGGTAGCCATTTTTATCTGGCGTTGTATTGGGCTCAGGCTCTTGCCGCACAAAGTAAAGATAAAGAATTGCAGGCACATTTTTCGCCGTTGTCCAAAGTGTTAACTGACAATGAAACGAAGATTGTTGCCGAGTTGAATGGTGCACAAGGCAAGTTTGTGGATATCGGTGGTTACTATCATCCTGATCAGGAGAAAGTTTCTAAAGCCATGCGTCCCAGTGCGACATTGAATTCAGCATTGGCTTCGGTGAAGTAATAAAAAATACAAGGTTGTGCGATGTAATGCGGGCAACCTTGTTTTTTAAAAGTTCAATTCAAAAACATTGTTATCAAGGTGCTTGACTGCTAGCGAGGCGTATTCACAAGGTTGCAATATCCATTAAGCGTGCAATCTTCTTATCTTTTCCCCATTGATCGGCGTGTGCCTCTTGGTGGCATGCCAATTTTTTGCCCTTTCTCTATTTTTTTAGTGCTATTTTGTAGCTGCTGTTTTTTATTTTTGGCGGCCAGGGCTTCTTTTAACAGTGCAGTTAAATTGGATTTGGTTTTCTCAGGTATATCAGTATTTCCTGAAAGTTCAGTGCTATCTGGGATGGTGTCATCAGGTTTTGCGGCTTTCGTTTTTTTTGTGGAGGTCATAACAATCCGGTGTAACAGCTAAATGCCAATAGGCGATAAAATGAATGAATAATAAGTGCATTATAGCTGAATGTTGGTTTGAAAGTTGAATTTTTCAGCATATACCCGGTTGTTAATAAATGAGTTTCAGAGCTCAGGATTTGTTTTCGGGTGTAGGAGCGGGGTGGTCAAAATCGGGCATTGCGATAATTTCTATGGCCGTGGCGTGTAAACCTTTTGGCCCTTCAATGGCCTCAAACATAACAGGTTGGCCAGTCCGTAATGTACGAAAACCTTCCATTTCAATAGAAGAGAAATGAACAAAAACATCTTTTGAACTCTCTTCAGCTAAAAGAAAACCGTAGCCTTTGGTGTTGTTGAACCACTTAACAATGCCTTTTTCCATTAGGTATAACTCCTTGCCAACGTTTTATATTACCTAACTTTCATGTATTAATATTAG
>CAZTZY010000087.1:0-12194 GCA_964617765.1 uncultured Spongiibacteraceae bacterium | reverse complement strand
ATCCGCCGAGGAAAATGTAACCATACATATGAAATTATCAATGCAATATACAATATGAATATAGCTGGCCATCGCCAGCATCTTCTCGTTAAAAACCTTTTAAATAACTTATTCAGCACATAAGTAATTACAACAAAAACAGCGAAACAAATACCAATAAAAATCACCGAAAATAGCTTAAATGGCATTTTAATATCTATAAAATTTCCAGCATGCACCAATGCCAAAATAACAATAATGACTGTTATTATGCTTATAATTTTTTTCATTTATTCTCCTTTTTATAACAAATCAAAAACAACAACCGAACACCCACTCCATCCACCCTAAATAACCGGCTCAACTACCTATTAGTAAATGCTTACAGATATCACCCTCAAGTTCACCACCCTAATCCACACGCCGGCTCACCATCGCCAGCCACGGCTGTTGCTCTAACGGCAATCCTTGTGGCCGATTAATACACATCAACAATCTCGAAACCGGCCTCCTCCCAATAACGCCGGCTTTCCTCCACTTCCATGTAATGACCATAACGGTTGCCCGACCAGCCTTCACCTGAACCCCGCGGGTTCGATGAAAATAAAATGCCATTCACCCGCAAGGCATCATGCAACTGTTTTAACACTTTGGGCAAAACCAGGCTGGGCACATGAAAGAGTGAGGCATTCATCGAGAATGTGTAATAGGCAAGGTTAACGCGACCACCAAACATGGTTTTTTGCCACTTTAAAGACTTCCAAAACCAATAGCGGAATCGCACCCACCAACAATAGCATTAAACAGTCATCCAGTGGTAAAGCTGATGTTTTTAAAAATTGGCCGAGCATAGTTTGGTGATGGCTCCACACCTGTAAACCGAAACTTATTGTCACCACCGCCACTAGCATCATATTGGTACGCAGGGAAATTTTCCAGACTGGCCTGGTTTCACTACGCGCTCCGAAGGAACGCAATAATTCCGCAAACACCAGAACAGCAAACGCTTCGGTACGTGCCATTTCCATGCTCTCGGTTTGTAAAGAATGCCAATACACGACAAACGCCACACCTGCTGTAAGTATGCCCGTTAGAAACATCATACCCAGGAATGAAGCATTGGTGATTTTCTCATCAGGTTGGCGCGGCGGGCGTTGCATGACATCGGGATCCACCGGATCTGTCGCCAGACACAAGGCAGGAAGTCCATCCGTAACCAGGTTGATCCACAACAAGTGAATGGGTAACAAGGGGATCGGCAAGGCCAGCACAATACAGAAAGCCATGAACAATATTTCCGCCAGGTTACCCGCCAGTAAATATTGCAGGGTTTTGCGTATATTGACGTAAATACCACGCCCCTCTTCGATAGCGGCAACTATAGTGGCAAAGTTATCATCGGTAATAACAATATCGGAGGATTGTTTGGTGACTTCAGTACCGCTACGACCCATGGCGATACCGATATCAGCACCTTCAATGGCCGGGGCATCATTAACCCCGTCACCTGTCATCGCTACTATAGCCTTGTTAGATTTCCAGGCTCGTACGATGCGCAGTTTGTGGGCCGCCGTGACACGGGCATAAACTGCCACCTTGCCTACACGCTGCTGTAATTCTTCATCATTTAACTGGTCCAGCTCTGGCCCAGTCATGACCTGATCTTCTGCAGCTGTAATACCCAGTTTATTGGCAATGGCCATCGCTGTATGTGGATGATCTCCGGTAATCATGACGACGCGAATGCCCGCCGTATGGCATTTGCTGACAGCAACTTTCACCTCGGCACGAGGCGGATCATACATACCTGTCAAACCAACAAAGACCAGTTCCTGTTCAATATTATCGGCACTTACCTCTCCATCTATCGCCTTACCTATATCTCTATAAGCAGAGCCTAATACCCGCAAGGCACGCTGTGCCATCAACTGGTTTTGCGCAATAATGTTTTGTCGATCCTCATCTGTGAGCAAACGAACACCGTTGCCAGTATGTATCTGCGTGCATTGCTGCAACAGCATATCGGGAGCACCATTAACCATGACACGCAGTTGGCTATCAGGCATACGGCGAATAATCGAACTGCGCTTGCGATTGGAATCAAAAGGCAATTCACGGCATTTTGGAAACTGCTGCTCGAAAATAGTAACATTGCCTCCTGCCTTGATGGCGGCCACCAACATGGCTCCCTCCGTGGGATCACCAATCACCTTCCAGTCATTATCGTGCTGCTGCAAATGAGCATTATTGCAACCCATTAAAATTGACGTCAACAAGTTCAACGATGGATCTTGAGATATATCTATTTTGTTATTCCGAAGCAGAATATCACCCTTGGGTTCGTACCCCTCCCCCAAAATATCGTAATATTGATCTGCTACGAACAAGGCACGCACGGTCATTTCACCGACAGTTAATGTGCCTGTCTTATCGGTACAGATAACCGTGGTAGAACCCAATGTTTCAACGGCATGTAACTTTCTGACCAGGGCACCACGACGTGTCATGCGCATAACGCCCAACGCCAAAGCCACGCTGACGACTGCCGGCAAACCTTCTGGCACAGCAGCCACAGCAAGACTGACCGCCGTCATCAGCAATTCCATCGGGGCATCACCACGCCACATACCCAACACAAACAGGAAAAAAACAACCGATAACGCTATCCACACCAGGACACGCCCAAAAGCATCCAGCTTCTTTTGTAATGGTGTACCTGATTCACTGCCAGCCTCTTGAATCAAATGGGCGATTTGGCCAAGCTCGGTTTTCATTGCGGTTGCCACGACTACCGCTGTAGCAACACCATTTGCTACACTGGTGCCTACAAATACCATATTATCGCGACTACCCAACGGGGTAGCTAATGGCAACATGTCATCCGCCTGTTTATTTACCGCTTCTGATTCACCTGTTAGCGCCGCTTCAATACACTGCATATTGGCCGCCCGGATTAATCGTGCATCAGCCACCACCAGATCACCCGCCTCCAGTTCCAGGATATCACCGGGCACAACCTCTGCGGCGGGAATAATTGATACCTGATTATTACGACGAACCTTGGCCTGCGGTGCGGTCATTTTTTTAAGCGCGGCTATCGATTGTTCAGCTTTATACTCCTGGTAAAATCCGAGAACCGCATTGAGTATGACAATCGCCACAATGGCAAACATATCCAGTATTTCACCGACAACACCGGAAATAATGGCAGCGACAAGAAGAATCCAGATGATGAGACTTTTGAATTGCGACAGAAAAATCGCCAGCGCGCTGATGCCCTTGTTTTCATGCAGCAAATTAGGTCCGTTAGACAAAAGTCGCTGCTGCACCTGAACGACAGTCAAACCTTCAGGGCTGGTTCCCAGCTCTCTTAATACCGCGTCCAATGGTAATTGATGCCATAAAGGTGTGCTGTTATTTTTTCCCTCATCCATAACAACACCTCAAATACGAGTCAATCGCCGCCCATAAAGACTGCAATACACACAGGGGATAACTAGCAATGTTAAAAAGGTTAACGAGAACAGGCCGCCCATCATCGGCGAAGCAATGGTTTTCATCACATCAGCGCCAATGCCGGTAGCCAACATAACCGGCATCAAGCCGAACACATTCATGGACACAGCCATCAATACCGAACGCAAACTGTTTTTACTGCCTTCCACAATGGCAGCAACACCGTCATGTATTGACAACAGGCGCCCGGAATCTTGCCACTGCTGCCAGCTTTGGTCGAGATAGACCATCATGATCAAGGTTGTCTCAACAGCTACACCAATCAAGGCAATAGCGCCTGCCCACACAGCGACACTGGTGTTATAACCAAGGAACCACATCAGCAATATACCGCCACTGAGCGATAAGGGAACTGAAGCCATCACCACCAGAGCTTTGACGGTAGAACGCATACTGAAATACAGGAAGCCAAATATTAACAGTAGTGTCAGCGGCATGATCACCAGCATGCGTTGCTGCATACGGGCGAGATATTCATATTGACCCGTCCAGGTGATGAAATAGCCTGAAGGAATAGTGACCGAACTGGCAATGGCCTTTTTAGCATCATTGACATAGCCGCCTGCATCCCGACCCAGCAAATCGATATAAACATAACCTGCCAAAGAACCATTTTCATCCAATAACATGGGTGGCCCCATACGACTGACAAGCTTGCCCAATTGTCCCAATGGCACATTCACGCCAACAGGTGAGGCGACCAGGATACGTTCGATTTTTTCAACATCATCACGCAACTCGCGCGGATAACGCACACTGATGGAATAACGCTCGCGACCTTCTACCGTTTCCGCCACATCCATGCCACCAATTGCAGTCTCAATCACCATTTGCACATCACCCGTCGTTAGCCCGTATCGTGCTAACGCTTCTTTATTGGGTTCAAAATCGATATAGTAACCACCACTTATGCGCTCGGCATAAACACTGCGTGTGCCCTTTACCTTGTTCAGTGCCGATTCGATTTGCTGACCGATCGCTTCAATCACTTTTAAATCAGGCCCAAAAATCTTGACCCCCACTGGCGTACGGATGCCGGTTGACAGCATATCGATACGACCACGCACAGGTTTGGTCCAGGCACGATTCAGTCCTGGCACAGAAACCGCTTCATCCAGCTCGGCCAACAACTGCTCCTGGGTAAGTCCTTCGCGCCATTGTTCCGGCGGTTTCAGGCGAATCGTATATTCAAACATGGATAAAGGCGCAGGATCTGTTGCCGTTTCAAAACGCCCGGCCTTGCCAAAGGTTGAGACCACTTCCGGGATGGTCTTAAGTGCCTTGTTTTGACGCGTCAAAATATCCTGGGCTGCAGTTACAGAAATACCGGGCACCGTAATGGGCATATAAAATAAATCCCCTTCCCATAACGGCGGCATGAATTCAGAACCCAGTCGTAAAAAAGCTGCCGTGGCCAGCCCTACCACAATGATCGTACCGCAAAAAACGCTTTTTATATGTGTTAGAGCCCATTGCAATACCGGGGTATACATTGCCTGCAAAACCCGATTAACGGGATTTCTGTTTTCGTCCCGAATGTTTCCCTTGCTGAAAAACGCAATCAAAATAGGCACTATGGTGATGGATACCAGGGCGGCCGCAATCATGGCAAAGGTTTTGGTATACGCCAGGGGGTGAAACAGTTTGCCTTCTTCAGCCTGCAAGGCAAATATCGGCAGAAACGATACACTGATAATTAATAATGCTGAAAAAATGGAGGGCCCCAGTTCCTGGCAGGCTTCCAGTACCAGGGCCTGACGCGGTTTACTGCCGTCTGATGCGGCGATTTTTTTGTGGGTATTTTCAATAAACACGACCACCCCATCAACAATATCCCCTACCGCCAGAATGATGCCGCCCAGCGACATGATATTGAGGCTGATATCCAGGTAATACATGGGTATCAGTGACACCAATATGGACAACGGTAACGTGATGACAACCACCAAGGTACTACGCAGATGAAACAGGAAGACCATGATCACAATACAAACCAGAATAATCTCTTCAATGAGATTATCTTGCAGTGTTTTCACCGCCTGGTGGATTAAATCCGAACGGTCATAGACGATTTGCAACTCAAGACCCGGAGGAAAAGCGCCCTGCACTTCAGCCAGCTTGTTTTTGACGGCAGCAATGACACGTGACACGTCTTCACCCTGACGCATAACGACTACGCCGCCAACGGTATCACCAAGCCCATTGAGATCAGAAATGCCACGACGGATATTGGGCCCCAAAGAAACCCTGGCCACATCAGAAAGGCGAATGGGCGTGGCATCGGGGCCAACACCGATGGCAATGCCTTCCAGGTCTTTAGGGTCTTTTACATAACCCAAACCCCGTACATAATATTCACGCTCTGACACTTCGAGTGTACGGCCACCGACATCATTATTGCTTTTACGAATGGCAGCAATGACTCTATCCAGGGACAAATTAAACGCAGCCAAACGGTTAGGATCTACCTCCACCTGATATTGTTTATCAAAGCCGCCCACACTGGCTACCTCTGCCACACCCGGCACAGCACTGAGCCAATATTTGAGATACCAGTCCTGGAATGTTTTTATCTGGGCAAGATTGTATTGCCCTGATTTATCCACCAACGCATACTGGAACACCCAGCCCACGCCGGAAGCATCCGGCCCTATCGTTGGTGTCACACCATTAGGCATCTGCCCACTGATTTTCGACAAATACTCCAGTACACGGGCGCGCGCCCAGTAATTATCGGTATCCTCATCAAAGATCACATACACAAACGACATGCCAAACATGGAAAACCCGCGAACCACTTTTACCTTGGGAGCAGAAAGCAAGGTGCTGACCAATGGATAGGTAATTTGCGCTTCAATCAGGTCTGGGCTGCGGCCCATCCATTCGGAAAAAATAATGACCTGCGTTTCCGACAAATCAGGTATGGCATCCACCTTGATATTCTTCAGGCAATACAGTCCCCAGCCGCTCAGCATAACCGTCATCAGCAGGGTAAATTTACTGTGATTCCAGCACCAGGTAATGATCTTGTTAATCATATCAACTCACTTCTTGCCATGTTCAGCGTGACTTGATGCACTGGCTTTACCGGTACGCAAAGCGGCCTGGATACGGCTTTCCGCATCAATCAGGAAACTGGCACTGACGACAACTTCTTCACCCTCATGCAGACCTGACAATATGACGATTCTGCCATTCACACGTGCCCCGGTTTGCACTTCACGGGGTTCAAACTGCATGATATCGGTTTTGACAAACACAATTTTGCGAGTGCCGGTATCCAGCACGGCATCATCAGGGATGACTAACATTTCACCTAATTCCTGATGAATCTCGGCATTGGCAAACATGCCAGGCCGCAGAAAAAGGTCAGCATTGCTCAGTGCTACGCGCGCCTTGGCGGTACGTGACTGAACATCAACCTCGGGATAGATATAGCTGATTTTTCCAGTATAACGCTTGGCGGGGTCATAAGGCAGGCTGATATCCACGGCATCACCGACGTTGACGTGCGACAAATCCGCTTCGTACAAGGTTAACAACAGCCACATCTTGTCGGTATTACCCAGATAGTACAGTTCCATATCCGGTGTAACATACATGCCCTGGATGGCAGCCTTGCGCAAAACGATACCGCTCATGGGCGCATAAAACGTCAGGGTTTTGGCTACTTTCTTTTCAATTCTTAGCCGTCTTATTTCAGATTCCGGCACTCCCCATAAGCGCAAGCGTTTTAATGCGGCTTCTGCCACATCAGCACCTCCTTCACCCTGCTGTATTGCTGCCAGATATTCTTCCTGAGTACTGGTCAAATCAGGGCTGTATAACTGAAACAGCGGATCGCCTTTTTTTATGGCCTTGCCAATAAAATCGACATTAATGGTTTCTATCCAGCCATTAATGCGGGTATGCACATGTGCTTCACGAGTCTGGTCTGAAGCGAAGTAACCTACCGTGCGCAACGTATTGATGAGTTTCTCATGCCTGGCCGTATAAGTTTGCACGCCAGCCCTGGCCTGGGCTTCTTCTGCAACAATAATACCGGAACGTTCACCCACCATTACTCCCGTACCGGTATCCGCATTTTTACTGTGATCCATGCCAGGCATATCTGCCATTCCACTCATGACATTAACACTGGCTGCCAAAAGCCAAAGAAATACTAACGATTTTTTCATAGTCATTACATTCCACTCATGCCGGAATCCCCAGATTGGGGAGCACGATCAGTCTTGCCCGTAGTTTTGCCAGCGCTCATGCCATCACCCATTAATACCGGGTCAGATGACTGCATGCCGTCACCCATATTACCGTTGCCAAACACACTGGGGCGCGATGGCGCCAGCCTCATCAAGGGCGGCGTTGACAATAACTCTTTCAGGCGCGTTCTGGCCAGCTCTACATCGATATGGGCAGCCAGTAATTCCAGTTCCTGGGTATTTTTCACTTTCAGTATTTCCAGATATTGATCCAGCGTGGTACGCCTTGCTTCATAAGCTGAACGCGCCTCAGTCAAGGCAGAATGCGTGTTAGGCAATACCTCTTTTTCATAGAGCCGGACAATATCCGTTGCAGAGGCCAAGGCCTGCCTGGCATTCGCCATCTCGGTATTCAGTTTGTTAAGCAAGTATTGTTTATCCAGCTCAAGGGCGCGCTGTTCATGCCGGGCAGCGGATACGAGACTTGCTTGCTTGCGAGAAAAGTACAAGGGGACATTCATGCCAATCATGACGCCCCAGTTAGATTCTTCCGGGTTCATTTCATCTTTCATTCGCGGCTCCATCGCCATCACCTGCACAACAAAATCCGGGTAATATTCCAGTTTGGCCAGTTTGTATTCATTATTCGCCTGAGCCGACTGGGCATCGATAGCGGCGAGTTCTGGCTGGTCATTCAGGGAAGCTTCAACTGCCTGATCCTGAGCGTTAGCGAAATTAGCCACCAGAGGGGGCATATCACCGTCACCCGGTTTTCCGCGTAATTCATTCATCATGGCTTGCAAAGTGAATTGTTCGCGTTGCAAGCGATGTTGTTCAACCAGTAATGTCGATAATTCCATTTTCGCCAGTAGCCAGTCATGGTGGGTATTGCCACCGGTTTGATAACGCGTTTGGGCGCTTGACATGGCAGCACTGACCAGTGCCTGTTGCTCCTGATTCAGCTTGATGGCCCGGGCATTATAAAATGCGCGGTAAAAATATTGGGTGGCAATCACCTGCAACTGGCGACGTCGGGTTTGCAGATCAGATTCAGCAATATGTGCCCTGTTGCTGGCAAGTTCTTCACGGTTATGCAGTTTTCCTGGAAAAGGAAAAGCCTGGCTGATTTGATAACGATAAGCCTGTGCCCTGGTTTCGCCGTAGGGAATTTCATCCACACCAAAAGCGATAAAAGGATCTTCCAGTGTTGCAGCTGGCTTGACGCGTAGCTGTAATGCCGTATTGCGTTCCTGTGCGGCGTTGACCACCGGATTGGAAGCCATCACTTCCATCAGGTAATTATCAATAGTTAATGTGGCATCCTCGGCGCAGGCTTGTGCAGTACCTAACAACAGCAAAAAAAACACTGCCAACCGTTTCATCATGGTGAATACTCAATATGATTCATTAAAGCGGGCAATAATTGTCTGCTTCATTCCCTGACAGGGAATGAAGCAGACTATCGTTATTGCCTACTTAATGACTGGCAGTTATTTGGACGCCGCTTCATGCATTTCAGCAAGGCTTTCATACTCTTTAATCAGCGTTTTATCGGCTTGAATCATACGATCACAATGACTCTGCATTTTGACTGATGTTGTGTCTTTTGAAAAAGCTTTATACGCAGGCTTCATCGCTTCATGTTCTGCCAGATCTTTTTTGGCCGCTGCGGCTTTTTCACGATAATACGTGGCTACAGCCTGATGCTGCTCCGGTTTATCAGCTAACTCTGAAATCAGCTTTTCAATGGGGGTTTCTACCGTTGCCGCAACAGCAAAAGTAGGCAGAGTTAAAACTACCGCTAAAAACAATGCCGATTTTATGTTTGTTGATTTCATGCTTATTCTCCAGATGTTTATGTGATGTCATTAATTTTTTAACGTGCAGATGTTGTATTGTTTCACTTGCCAGAAAATCAAATGGAAACTCATTATCAGCATGTCTCAATAAATAAGGCACTACCTTGATGTATATCAATGTTGCGCCCATATTTTGGTAACCATTACGATCAGTACGAACGGAATGATTAATCATTAAATATTTAACAGCATTTGCGGCAACTATCAGCGCAAGCACGACATGCTTTTACGCAATCTTCCATACCGCCAACTTGCTCGCAACTTTTAGCGCAGGCATCACACACTTCAGCACAAACAGCACAAAGTTTCTTGTGAAAAGCTGAGCCGCTTAACATAAAGTTGGTGGCGGTTTGGCAGATTTCTGCGCAATTAATCATTAGACGAAAATGTTCAATTTCTACATGTTTTCCTCCCGTTGCAAGGCAATGAGACATTGCGGTATGTAGACATATTGCATGGCATTGACCGCATACATCTATGCAAGACTGCATATGATCATGAGATTTTGTATCGTGTTGCATTTCAGGTTTGTTCATTAAGGTATACTCCAGTAAAGATAATTTTAGGCGCTGCGCACATCGACTGTTGACCACCAACTACTGCTGGTGGGTAGAGTTACCCTATATTTACAAAACAATGAAATCTGTACGTTAAAACACATACTCTGTACAAAGGTATTACAATATTATGCTGCTCATTTTGGCAAGACAGTCACTGTTCCACGCGAGCAATCGAAAGCGACTGCCCTATACAAACTCCCAGAGATTTCCGGATAGTGTCAGGTTGGCGTCGTTCAGGGTTTTAGGCCGGAATGAAGAAGCGCAAATTATTGCGCCCTTTGGCCAGAACAGATGGGCATAGAAAGAATCATTTGCGCAGACAGCAGCAAAAGGAACAACTGGCGTTGTTTCATTTCAGGTAGGTGCTGGTGAATGATTCCTGCCTAACATGGATTATTTATCGCGCTTTATTATTTTATTGAAATCTGATCGAAAAATATCCGACCCATATTTTTCCAGCCTAACCCACCCGCCGACTCACCATCGCCAGCCACGGCTGTTTTTCTAACGGCAAACCTTGTGGCCGATAATACACATCCACAATCTCGAAACCCGCCTCCTCCCAAAAACGCCGGCTTTCCTCCACTTCCATATAATGCCCATAACGGTTGCCCGACCAGCCTTCACCTGAACCGCGCGGGTTCGATGAAAATAAAATGCCATTCACCCGCAGGGCATCATGCAGCTGTTTTAACACCTTGGGCAAAACCAGGCTGGGTACATGAAACAGGGAGGCATTGGCGAAAATGCCATCAAAGGCCGCCTCCGGCAAATCGAGCGCAAAAAACGACTGGTGCCAGATAGTACAGCCCGTGTACTCACGCGCCATCAGGCAAAATGTTTCACAACCATCAAGGCCAGTTACCCGATGTCCCAAGGCACTGAAATGCTTCACATCGCGGCCTGGCCCACAGCCCAAATCCAGGATATCTAACACCTTGCCCTCAGGGAACTGTGCCAGTAAAGCCCGGTAATTTTGCTGCACATCATGATCTTTGGTGCCTTGCCAAAAACTCTCAGCTGAACCTGCATAATGCCCCAGCGTTTTTTCTTCGATGTCTTTTAACAACATGCTGTTTACCTGTAGCCTAACATTTATTATTGATATCGTTGTTTAAAGGTGGGCACACTGCGTTTTGCTCGCCCTGCTTGGTCCAATTAATTTAATCTCTACGATGCTTCTTATATTTTTCATCATATGCATCTTTTTCTGCCTGATGCCTTTTTATTTCTTCGGCAGTAAGGCGTGGAGGAATTTTCTCTTTTTTCAATTCACTCACTTGATACAAGTCACCATTTAAATCAAAATCCCATGATCGGGAATATTTTTCTTGATTAATTTTATCAACATATAACTCTCCTACATGAGGCCGACAAGAATGAAGACTTGTCCAGAAGTGTTTTTCAAACGGTAATTCTTTTGGTAAATCTTTATTTTGAGATCTTAATTTTTTCAAATGCTCGAAATAAAATGCATCATCCTTATTTAGAAATTTACTTTTACTGATATCGCCACATCGCATTCGATTCTCACGAGAACCATTACGGTAAAAAACTAACTTCCCTTTGCTATTAAAAGTATAATATCTTGCAAAATTATGAGTCATCATATCAGCTTTTGTTCTGTTCAAATCAAACACCCATAATTCCGTATAACATCGATCATTAATCTCGTGTATTTTATAATCTGGAGCACTCAATTTTAATGGGAAATCATCGATTATTTTTCTCGATCTATCTAACTCTTTTACAAATACTGATATAGGAATATTCTCACATGTAGATGCCATGGAAAAATTAGTCCAAGAAAAAACAAATAGCCCAATGAGAACAATTAAACTTTTATGCATTTGTTAATCTCCAGCATGGCACGTTATTTCTTTATACAGATCTAGACAGCCATTCATTTGCTCTGCGCGAGCGTCAATATATAATTTTGGTAATAGTAAAAATCTAACGCATTTAATAAAACGCAAACTACATTAGAACAATCGGAGTCAAGTAAAGCCCTCCCACCCTGATCCCATTTGTTCCATTCTACCCTACATGATACCCAGCGTTTTTATTCATTCTCTTTTAAG
>CAZTZY010000086.1:0-12484 GCA_964617765.1 uncultured Spongiibacteraceae bacterium | reverse complement strand
CTCATAGCACTAGAAATAACCTCTTCCTCAGATGCCCCGCGAGAAGCCCACCCCCAAGCCCCTTGCAATGAAATAGCGAAAGCCTTGTGCTTGTAATCGTGATTGTAGTGGTCTATATAATCTTTATAGGCGTCCTCACTAAACACCTCTCTAGCCACCTTAAAACCAGTTACTTTTACATTTTTATCAATATCTGCTGATTTATGAGTTCGCTTAGGTTCATTTGTTTCTTCTTCAATTCTTATGGCTCTGAAAACAAAAGGATTCTCTTTCGAAGTGTCAGAGAACAAAACTTCAGTTTTATTAGTTTGTGGTTGAGATACATATATTGACATTAATGATGAGCTAGATGGCTTAAAAGGCTTCCCTTGCGTAGTGAACGTTTCCGAAATGTTAAGCTTAAAATCATCACCAGTAATTGAAACTAAAGTTAATAACCGTTCTTTGGCTCTTACAAGAAGAAATCTACCATATAAGTCTGTGAAAGCTGTGCGAGTTTCTAATCCATTGTATCTATATCTTATCCTTGCAGGATAAACAGGCTTACCTTTTTGATCGAGTAAAACTCCATGAAAATTTATATTCTCAACATCTCCTATACTAACTAACAGATCAGGATAATCCCTCTTTCCTTCGCCAATAGTAAAATAAAGTATAGCAACTGCTAAGACCGCTATAAGGGACACAATACTTAAGCGCACAATGACGACATTGATAACTCTAACGCTCACTAATCGTAATACAAAGCACCATAGCAGACCTGTTGAAAAAGTAACCCCTAAGTAAACGCCTAAAATTCCCGGCATAATAATAGCCGCAGCGGATGGAATCGGATCAATGAAAATTATCCATAGTACCAGCATTGTAATAACCTGAAATACCATAACTATGAATAGCTTAATAAGAGAATTTTTATATTTTTTTGTTGAAGTTAGATATAAAACCAGTGAAGGTAATAGCGATGGAATAAATCCAATAGAAGATAACATTCCTGCATAACTTATTCCTTTAGAAGCTGTTATACATAAACTTATTACACCAAATGTGATTAATGCAAAAATGACATAATTAGCTTCTAAATACTTCTGCTGTACTAATCCTCTATTTTTGAGCCAAGAATATGATTGAAGAAGGATAAAGATAGCCACAATATAAAAAACAAAAGAAAAGCCTCGTGGGACATTGCTGAAAAAAGGGTAAACAAGTGCTCCTTCCTGACTAAGACTTCGATTCCAAGTGTAAGTAATTACAAGTAGAAAATAAGGCGCCAATAATATTATTGTTTCGATTAATGAGCTATGCGACTTGGGGAGATTAAGGAACTTAAACTTAAAGTACAGAGCGATTATCAAAAGTGCTAAAATAAAATACTCAATAAATCCAAATATTTGATTTTTTTCGATTTTATTAATTCGGTCGTCCGTTACCCAAATGCGTGATGCGTCCGAAAAATACTCTTTGGCTTTAACTGGATTATGTTTATGGATATATAGCATATCCCGATTGTATCTTTCTCCAATTTCATGCAGCATTAAACCATAGTGACTGTCGTAATCTTTTTCTATTTCATTGAGTGCCGCAGGTAAAAGTTTTTCGTCGTTATAAAATTCCGGAAATCTAACGTACCTTACGCGGAAGCCTAAATCATTAATAAAATCAAAGCGCTCTTGATCACCAAGATTTTTTATATATTTATGGCATTGCTTTAAACTCTTATAATCTTGATAAGCTGCTAAATAATTTTCGTCAAGAGTGCAAAATTTGATAAGTTCTTCTCGGGTGCCTGTGAGTTCGGTTTCTTTGGGTGGGCTATATAAAAAAAACAGGCTAAGGGCTATCAAAACAAGAATAACAAAAACTATTCCGATCTTTTTTTTATTTAAAAAATCCATTTGTCACTCCATGAATTAAACATTAGTGTAAATTAATAGTGCCGAACCTCAAAAGGCCGCTTCTGAAACAATTCAACCGTAAGCCACGTTGGTTTTTCAGTTAAGAAATATACCCCAGAACAGCCATACACCCACTCTAGTATCTGATATAATTCATTTTTTTAATCCGAAACCTTTCCTATGATTGACAAAAAAATCCCCACCGTTGGCTTCATTTCCCTCGGCTGCCCCAAGGCCCTTGTTGATTCTGAACGCATCCTCACCCAATTGCGCCTTGATGGTTACGAAGTAGTAAACCAATACGATAATGCCGATGTGGTGGTAGTGAATACCTGCGGCTTTATTGATAGCGCCAAACAGGAATCCCTCGATGCCATCAGTGAAGCGATGGCCGAAAACGGCAAGGTGATTGTTACCGGTTGCATGGGTAAAGGCGATGACAAACAACGCATTATGGATGCCAACCCTGGCGTATTGTCAGTCACAGGCCCTGCAGCTTACGAAGAAGTGCTAGGCGCTGTGCATCAATTTTTGCCACCCAACAAAGAGCACAACCCGTTTATTGATTTAGTGCCGCCACAAGGCATTAAACTCACTCCGCGCCATTATGCCTATTTAAAAATTTCTGAAGGCTGTAACCACCGTTGTAGCTTTTGCATTATTCCCTCGATGCGTGGCGATCTCGTTAGCCGCCCGATTGGCGATGTGATGGAAGAAGCCGAGCGTTTGGCGAATGCCGGCGTGAAAGAATTGTTGATTGTTTCGCAAGATACCAGCGCCTATGGCGTGGATATCAAATACCGTACCGGTTTCTGGCAAGGCAAACCGATGAAAACCAAAATGGATGCATTATGTATAGCCTTGGGTGATTTAGGCATTTGGGTGCGCCTGCATTATGTATACCCTTACCCGCATGTGGATGACATTATCCCGTTGATGGCGGAAGGTAAAATTTTGCCGTATCTGGATATACCTTTCCAGCATTCCAGCCCACCACTGCTGAAACTGATGAAACGCCCTGCTGCCTCAGAAAATACGTTAGATCGCATTAAAGCCTGGCGCGCCATTTGCCCGGATTTAACCATTCGTTCTACTTTCATTGTTGGGCATCCCGGTGAAACCGAAGCCGATTTTGAACACCTGTTGAATTTCCTCGATGAAGCACAACTCGATCGCGTCGGCTGTTTCCAGTATTCACCCGTTGAAGGTGCTGCGGCGAATAACATTCCCGGTATTGTTCCAGATGACGTTAAACAAGAGCGCTGGGAACGTTTTATGGAAAAACAACAAGCCATATCCACCGCGCGTTTAGCCAAAAAAATCGGCACCATTCAGGTAGTGATTATTGATGAAGTGGATGAAGAAGGTGCTATTGG
Organism: uncultured Spongiibacteraceae bacterium; assembly: GCA_964617765.1. GTDB lineage: Bacteria > Pseudomonadota > Gammaproteobacteria > Pseudomonadales > DT-91 > CAZTZY01. The sequence goes on along the minus strand of CAZTZY010000086.1, from coordinate 9,216 downwards.
CCGCTCAACCGCTGATGCACCGGACATTGATGGTGTGGTTTACCTGAATGATGAATTTGATGTAGCGCCCGGTGATATTGTTGAAGTAGAAATCACCCATTCTGATGAATATGATTTGTGGGGCGAACTGGTTTAATCGTCTTTCGCGCCAAAGTGGCGCTCCTACAAAAACAGTCACCCGTAGGAGCGGCTCTTAGCCGCGAAAATAATATCCGTAATCACCCATTATGATGAATACGATTTTGAGGGTGAACTGGTTAATCGTGTTTCGCGCCAAAGTGGCGTTCCTACAAAAACAGTCGCCCGTAGGAGCGGCTCTTAGCCGCGAAAATTGCATTACACCCATGTGGCACTTATAGAAGAATTGTATTTGTAATGAACTTACTATTGCTTGAACCTGCCGATTTTATCAACGACTCCACAGCTTGTATTCAGGGCAATCGACTAAATCATTTACTGACTGTGTTAGAATCCAAAGCCGGAGATACCTTAAATACCGGTTTGATAAACGGTCTCTGTGGTACAGCCACTGTTATTACCATCAATACACAATCTGCCACCTTAAGCACTGTTTTCGATCAACCACCGCCTGCGCCTTTACCTTTAACTGTCATTCTTGCATTGCCACGCCCCAAAATGCTGCGGCGAATTTTTCGAAATATTGCCGAGTTCGGCATCAAGGATATTTACCTGATCAACAGTTATAAAGTAGAAAAAAGCTATTGGGACACACCCGCACTGGATACTGATACCATTGCCCAATATCTAAAAGATGGACTGATGCAAGCCAAAGATACCCTCATGCCCACCGTCCATTTGAAAAAACGCTTCAAGCCTTTTGTCGAGGATGAACTTTCCGCTATCATCCAAAACAAGGAAGCGTTTGTTGCACATCCATATCATGCTGAACCTTTGCCTGCTGCAAGCAGCGATCTGCGGGTCATCATTATTGGCCCTGAAGGTGGCTTTATTGATTATGAAATTAACTTGCTACAACAACATGGAGTGAAAGCAATCAATATGGGGGAGCGTATTTATCGCGTTGAAAATGCCCTCACATTGCTAAGTACGCAACTCAGTAAAACTGTATAGCCTACAAGATATCAGGGGTGGATTTACCTAATATATACTGACGTCTACAATGAAACATCCTAATAATAATGGTATGAAAATGTCTGGATCTGAAGACAGGCTTTTATGGGTATCACTGGCAGACCGTTTAGCCTGCAAGGTTTTACCTGCCCTGGCAGCGGGGGAATTACGCAAAACCATGCCCGTTGATATGCGCGCAGATTGTAATGGCCGCGAAAGCGTTACGCACCTCGAAGCGTTTGCACGGCTGCTCTATGGCCTGGCTCCGTGGCTGGAACTCGACGCTGATCTGCCCACCAATGAAAAAGCACTGCAAATACATTATCGCAGTCTGGCACTTCAAGCACTGGATCAGGCACTGGATCCTGATTCCCCGGATAAACTGAATTTTGAGCCCCTGGAACTTGACCAGCCTTTGGTCGATATTGCATTACTGGCTGCCGCACTGTTGCGCGCTCCCAATGCTTTACTTGCTAATGTTCAAGGCAAAACCCGTGAACGTTTAATCCAGTGTTTTCAAAATTCAAGAAAAATGACGCCTTTCAATAATAATTGGTTATTTTTTCCAGCGATGATAGAAACTGCCATGGCTGCCCTGGGTGAGCAATGGCATCCCGAACCCATCATCAAAGCGTTTAAAAGCCACGAAACCTGGTATGTGGGTGATGGCTGGTATAGAGATGGCCCTTGTTTCAGTTTCGACTACTATAACAGCTTCATGATTCACCCCTTCTATATTGAAGTGTTAGAAGGTATTTCGCCTTACAGCTCGGCGTGGGAATACTTAAAACCCAATATTATGAAACGTGCGAGCCGGCATGCAGAACAACTGGAGCGCATGATTTCTCCTGAGGGAACTTATCCCGCTATAGGACGCTCAATTACCTATCGGGCAGGTGCCCTGCATTTACTCTCACTCATGGCGCTCCGTAATAATTTGGGATCCACACTCAAACCGGCACAGGTTCGCAGTGCTCTTAGTGCAGTTTTGCGACGCCAGATTACTCCGGGCACCTTTGACGCGAATGGCTGGCTCACGATAGGCTTCACCGGTCACGAATCAGAACTGGCCGAACGCTATATTTCAACAGGCTCCGTTTACTTTATGGCCAGCGTACTGCCTGCCCTAGGATTGAACCCCGATGCCGAATTCTGGTCGGCTCCTGATGCAGACTGGACTGCCAGAAAAATCTGGGGAGGTGAGTGTGTGCAACGTGATGGAGCCATGGAAAAGCCGCTGCTATAACGAAACGTTATATTGAATAGCGATCAAACCAACAAACCAATATCGACATACCTTAGGGATCCTCAGAATAACTCCCTTTTGTCATTCTGAGCACAGCGAAGAATCTTTTTAATGCAAGTAGTTAGATTTCTCACGGAGTTTACCCTGAATTCAAGAAGGGTTCGAAATGACAGTTATTCAGAGATTCCCTAGATTTTGTCTTGACATAAAAAGTCATTCTTGGATGATAAAAAGGTTATTATAATGACCCTTAAAATGGCTTTTTGATTAAAGAGCAGCCCTAAAAACCCGGATTTTAAATACGGCTTTTAGAGATGCCTAAACTACTATCCTGAATATAAGGCTTTTATGTCACCCAATCTGGTTATCACAATTCTGGCATGTATACCCTTCAGGCTTGGCCAACACATTGCTGGTTTATTGGGCATTTTATCGGCTGTCTTCAATACACGCGATCACAGGGTTACCCTCAAAAACCTGGAACTGTGTATGCCGGAACTGGATGATCATGCACGTAAAGCACTGGCCAAACGCAGCCTGCAAGAAACCGCCAAAGTCGTTTTTGAAACCGCCCATGTGTGGACAAAACCACGCGAATGGTCGCTGCAACATTTTATTAAAGAAACCCATAAATCGATTCTGGATAACGCGCTGGCCAGTGAAAAAGCCACTCTCTTGCTGGCACCGCACCTGGGTAACTGGGAAATGTTTGGCCCTTATCTGGCGGCACAAAAGAAAATCACCATTATGTACCTGCCGCCTGAAGATGAAGCCCTGCATCAACTGATCGTCAACAGCCGTGAAAGTGTGGGCATACAATTGGCACCTGCCAACCGCAAAGGTGTTTTGTTAGTCTTTAAAGCCGCAAAAAATGGCGAGTTTATTGGCATATTGCCCGATCAGGAGCCTGATCCGGAAAGTGGTGAATTTGTGCCATTCTTCAACCAATCCGCTCTCACCATGACACTGGTACATAAACTCATCCAGCGTTCTGATTGCACTGTAGTCATGGGTTATGCAAAACGTATCAAGGGTGGTTTCGAAGCCGTATTCAAGGAACCTGATGCCAACATATACAGCGAAGATTCATCCACATCATTAACCGCTCTCAACCGCAGTATTGAAAACTGCGTGCGCGATATTCCCGAACAGTACCAATGGGAATATAAACGCTTTAAACAACATCCCACTGGCCAAAAGAAAGTGCATTACCGCAAACACGCATAAATATTGTCTGGCGAGATGACATTTCACGAAGTTAGCACTTCAAACTGCCCAATCGTTCACTTATCAGTGAAAAATGCTCAAGAATACCGCGTAATATTCAGTGAAACCCTGCAAAAGATAAAAGTGGCTTTCCTAAAAAAGGGAGTTTAAACTTCCAAGAGATATACAATCTCGACATAACTTAATTATTCTCAATGCACCACCTCCTTAACCCACTTTTAGTGGATATTTTCACAATATGCAGCATGACATTTAAAGAGGCTTTTATGAAAAATACACTGATCATTATGCTACTCAGCACATGTTTATTATCTTCCTGTTCCAGTGATGACGGAGGCAGTAACTACGCTTATACAGCCCCCATCATCAATCCCAGCTTCGAGGATCTGGGCGATAATCCCGATGGCTACCAGGCTGACGGCTGGATTCGCGAGGGCATGAACGACTGGAGCGCTTCAACTTTAGGTGTGAAGCGAATAACTGGCGCAAGCTTTATGCCTACCGATGGCCAATATTTCCTGGAGTTTCCTGCAAGCGACAAAGGCGCACCGATTTTCCCGGGCTCCTATCCTTTACTGTTGGCCTACCAGGACGACGTCAATCTTTCCCGCGCTACCGATTTTTTCTTCGACTATGAGGTTTCAAACGTCAGCATTCTAGCCGGGAGCGGCACGTTTGGTTATGACGGTGCCGCAAACGTGACGATCTACTTTCAACCCAATGAAGGTGGAAGTGGTACGGTGGTATTATGGTCCAAAAACTTTGCACCCGGTGCCGCCACAGAACAGGTTCTCAACATGAGCGTTCCTGTGCCTGCAGACCTCGGTAAAGGCCGATTGACCATTGAAGTATCCGCGGATGCCAGCAGGCAAGAGTCTATAAACTCAGCCACCACGCTCACCTTCAGGATCGATTACTTGAGCTTTTAAATCACTGGATGGGTTGATCACTCTGCAGTCATACACACTTGAGCGGGCTCTGAATAACGTCTTTTTTGTTCAGGCCCTGTATAAACTCAGGGCAAAATCCGGAAAGCCTCCTTTCAATTCAAGGTGTTAGATTTCTCAAGAAGCCTGCACGAATATGCGAAAGGTTGGTAATGACAGATATTATTAAATTTATTGAATAATCCGCATATTTGCCAGCAGGCTGGCAAGTTACTACTACAAGTTTTTACCCATCACAAATACTTATGATAAACACCTGGAATCCCACTACTTAATCGGATTTTTTTCGCACTGGCTTGGGTGTAGGTTTTTTTGTTTTCAGCTTGATCACTTTCAAATCTGCTGCAGGCATTGCTGCAGTTGGCACTGATTTAGGCTTTGGCGGCTGAAGCTTTGGGTTCAGCTTTACTTTGGGTTCTGGTTTTTGTTGGGATACAGGCTTAACTTTAGCTGCGCGCTTAGCTATGGCCGCTTTTCTCATTCCTCTTTCTTTTTCAACATCGATGTTGGCCTGCGCCAGATGTTTTACCGGCTTTATTGCGGGCATAACCTCGGGCATGATGTCTGTGGTGCATTTTTGCAATTCTGCAAAACTGTCTTTCAGGCACTGCGCATAAAAATCCGCATCTTCAAGCATGAGCGGACAAGAAAGTGCGGAGAGATTAACCCTGCCACAATAACTGTAAATCGCATGCGCCAAGCCAATGCCGTCAGGTAACGGAGGCACCCCAGCAAATACGGCCATGGGCGCACCTGCGTGATATAGTTTGAAATTGGGTCCAGGCACATTGGTAATAACCGTATTGAACAGCAAAGGCCCTATTTTCTCCATCAAACCGTGTTTTTGTGCCCACTGCGTTAAAGCCCTGCCTGTGCGCGGATACAAAAAACCACCCATCATCTGCGGGAACAATACATCGGTATTCGCCATCTCGGAAAATGCTTTCGCCTTTCGATTACTGTCATTCACTGCCTTTAAACGCTCTACCGGATTCGCTATATCAGTATGGATAATCGTCATCAAGCCGCCTACCCGATTACCGTTCTTGTCATTGATATTGCTTTGGTCACGGATATTTTTTGGCAACATGGCACCTAATGAGTCATCAGGCAACTCGCCAAGCTCCAGCAAATACTTGCGCAAACCACCCGCCACTACAGCCACCATCACATCATTAACCGTTACGCCATGTGCATTTTTGATGGCTTTAATATCTTCAAGATTAAAATCCACCGAGGTGAAAACACGTTTTGTACTTGGGGTTTTATTAAACCGTGTGGGCGGCACCGAAAGTTTTGCACCGGAATCAATTTTACCCTGGTACAAATCAGCGGCGATACGTGCAAAGGAAGGTAAATATTTGGCGACACTCACAGATTGTTCAAAACCTGTCCTGATATTGGTGGCAAAGGCCTTGGCCATCATTTCGTACTTGCCAGGTATTTTTCCTTGCGGGGCAGCGACGGCAGAGGCTGGAATGGGCTTGCCATCTGGCTCCATATCATGCAACACAGTCAATACGTTATTCCCGGAACTACCATCAATACAACTGTGATGCACCTTGGTTAAAATGGAAAAACTGTTTTTACCGACACACTTCATATCATTTATACCTTCAATAATATGGCATTCCCATAAAGGCATCGTCATATCCAGTTGTGACGAAATAAGGCGCGACACCAGTTGATGTAACTGCTGCTCATTACCCGGCTCGGGTAAAACATGATAAAAAATATGGCGGGAGACACTGAAATCAGCGTCCTCAATCCAGTACGGGCGTTCCCATTCACCCGGGGTATGTAACAGTTTTTTGGTTAAAATCGGGCAGTGGTGAATACGCTGTTGTATATAGCGAATACTTTCCGAAATACTTAAGCGGTGACGCCGATTAACACTTTGATCATAAATTCCTAATCCGCAAATATGCATAGGCGTATTTTCAGTTTCCTGATAAATAAAACCGGCATCCTGAATATTTAATTGCTTCATAGACAATAAACCCTTGCCAGTGGCCAACAGACCACAACCCCTCAATAACGATAAGGCAAGTATACCAACTGCTTACAAGCTCGTCATATTCCAGGGATTCAAACAACTATGGCCTTATCCGAATGGCACTGACTTACGCATAAAATCTTGGCGGGATTGAGTCTCCCCTGAAAACAGTGGACGACTGCATGGATGCAGGAGGTAGAGCGACAGGAGCACAAGCCGAGATGTCTCGTTAGCGACAGAGGGGAAAAAAACGGAAAATGACCCCTCCGGCACTTCGTGCCACCTCCCCTATTTCATAGTGGAGACTATGGTAGTGCCATTCTGGTCTTATCCAGTTTATCTGCCATGCAGGATCGCACTGATGTTCTGCCAAGGCATCTTGCTTAAACCTAATAGTTCAGGCTCTAGCCTGAAATATCACGTCACAGCTGGGAGTTCCGGAACATGGCCATCAACGATCGGCATAATCAATCGCACAAGATAGTGCAAAATCCTTTATAATCCGCCTTCGTTTTTGGCTGTAGATAAACCTACAGAGGAATCAGCATGAAATTTTTATCGTTAAACCTTGCTCCCGAGCTCCAGCAAGCCATTAAAGCCTGTGGCTACACCACCATGACCCCGGTACAGGAACAGGCCATTACCCCGGCCATTCTCGGCAAGGATATCCTGGCCAATGCCCAGACCGGCACCGGTAAAACCGCCGCATTTGCGCTGCCTATCCTGCAGCAAATGGTTGATAAACCGAAAGAGCGTGTATCCGGCAACCCACGTGCACTGATCCTTGCACCCACACGCGAATTAGCCGAGCAGTTAGCCAAAAGCATCGCCGACTATGCCCAGTTTTTGCCCTTAACCGTTACTGCATTGTATGGCGGCGTCAAAATGAGCGGCCAGGAGAAAAAACTGCGTGCTGGCGTTGATATCCTTATTTCAACACCCGGCCGTTTGCTCGAACACCTTGCACAATGCAACGTGAACCTTGCCAGCGTGGAATTTGTGGTGCTGGATGAAGCCGACCGCATGCTCGATATGGGCTTTATTACCGATGTGCAATCGCTGTTAAAACTCACCGCCAAAAAATGCCAGACCATGCTGTTTTCCGCCACCCTCTCGCCCGCTGTTAACGAACTGGCGAAAAAGATTTTGCACAAGCCTGAAGTGGTTCGCGTAGCTCGCCAGAACGCCACTGCCGATACAGTGGAACATGTGATGTATACCGTCGATGAAAGCCGCAAGCTTGAGCTATTCATGCAACTGCTGGAAGAATACAACTGGTACCAGGTACTGGTTTTTACCAGCACCAAAGACCAGGCCGATACACTGATGGCCAGCCTGAAAAAGGCTAACGTTGAAGCTGCGCTGTGCCATGGTGATAAAAGCCAGGGTTCACGCCGCCGCGCACTCGCCGATTTCAAGGACGGTAAAATACAGGTATTGATCGCCACTGAAGTCGCCGCCCGTGGACTTGATATTCAGGGACTGGAATTTGTGGTGAACTACAACCTGCCTTATCTGGCTGAAGATTACGTTCACCGCATTGGCCGTACAGGGCGTGCCGGCAGCCAAGGCCAGGCTATTTCCTTTGTCAGCCGTGAAGAAGAACGCTCACTGAAAGCCATTGAACAACTGATAGGTGGCGGCATTAAACGCATCAAGAAAACTGGTTTTGATGTTAAAAACCGTGATATGGATGTGTATAGCCGCGGGCAACAGGAACGCCCTGCACGCACCAACAAAACCAGCCAAACAAAGATCATTCGTGAAAAAGTGACCAAAGACAAAGCCAAAAACGGAGGCACTCAAGGCCTGGCAGCCAAAACAGCCAAAGCCAAACCCAGCAGCGCCAAAGTAGAAAAAACCAAAAAACCGGCCAAGCCCGGCAAAGCCAAATACGTACCGGGGAAAACCAAATCAGCACCCGCCAAAACTATTGCCAGGACCAAGCCAGGCCGTTAGACACTTATAGAACAACACCCATTAAACTAAAAATTAAACACCATCAAAGGCTTTACCCATGAAAATTGATATCTACAACAGCACCATCACTGGCAACAAATACCTCTCCATCCCCAAGGGCACCAAAATAGAAAGCCTCGAACTGCCTGCCGATTTCGATAAAGAATTGCTGACGCTTTCTCCCTTCAAAACTCGTCTGGAACTCGACTTAAGCAAACCACATTTTGCGCTCGACCAGGCCGACATCATCCAGCAAATTGAAGAAAAAGGTTACGCTGTACATGGCAGCACACTGGAAATTAAATTAACTGCCGGGAAATAATCACAACGCCTTATTTCAAGGTGTTGGGCTCATGAACAGGAGGGTTTAGGGATCCTCTGAATAACTGGCATTTCGAACCCTTCACAAATTCAGGGCAGGCTCCGCGAGAAATCTAACTATTTGAATTAAAAAGATTCTTCGCTGCGCTCAGAATGACAAAGGGGAGTTATTCAGAGGTTTCTTAGAACCCTCCCCTACAGCACAAAAAATTCTATTGCAATATCGTAGGGGCGCGATTCATCGCGTCCATATTCAACGAAACGAAACTACGGAAACAACTGCACTATCCCGCTCTCGCCGAGAAAATCACCCACTATCCAGATTTGCTCAAAAGGATGATCATCCGGCACGTCAATACGATGTTGCAATGCCTTGATTTCCTCCGCACTCCATGCAGGATGGGCATTACGGATCACCAGCCACACCC
>CAZTZY010000085.1:0-12972 GCA_964617765.1 uncultured Spongiibacteraceae bacterium | reverse complement strand
GCACGATTGAATCCTGCACCGTCATCTTTAATCTGGATATAAACATAATCGCCACTGAGGTGCGCACTTAATTTTATGGTGCCTGTTTCTGGCTTGCCATTGGCACTGCGCACAGCTGAACTTTCTATGCCATGACCTACAGAATTACGCACCAAATGTAAAATGGGCTCCTTGATCTTCTCGAGTACCAGGCGATCTACCTCTACGCCTTTATCAAAACATTCGAGCAAGACAAACTTGTTAAGCTGCCTGGCAGCATCGCGTGCTACCGCACGATACGATTCAAAAAATGGACCTAATGGCATCATTCGAATTGCCCGTAAACCCATATCGAGTTCGTCAGACAATAAACTTAATTGACCGCTTTGGTTTCTGACATGATTGGTAAGATGAAATACCTCGCGCTGGGTTGATTTAACCCGCGAACTGAATGCTGCCAGCTTGCTATCGAGTTTCGAAATCGAATTTTTCGGCAATAATTGTCGAAATTCATGAATCGTCGTCTTGATACTTTGCCAACCATATTGCAGTTCTTCAACATCGCGCTGGATATTCAGTAATTTATTCAACTCATCTTGCTGCTGTAACCGAATCGCCACCAACTCACCCACGCTCGATTGAATGGCTTCAATTTTGTCAATGGAGACCCGTATGGTTTCTGTTATTGCCGAAGTATCTTTAGCGGATTTGGCATTAGTCACTGAACTGGAAACAGGAGCAGCCACAACCGGCGCAGCCACTGCGGGTATTTCCACAGGTGCAGTGCTCATTACAGAAGAAGCCTCCATCAGGATTTGCGGCACCACAATTGCAGAATCAACCGGTTTACTGACATGCACTGATAACGCTGAAGAATCTGGCCCTGAGATCATTGCTAACAAGGCATCAACATTCTGGGGGCTATCAGGGTTTGCTATCGCCACCCGTAAAAATGCGACTCCCGCATGGAATTTATCGAGTACTCCCGCTGATGCGTTCTTCGTGGCAACATCGAGCAATAACTCTTCTAACGCATGGCACACATTACGGATATCACTTCTGCCAATCGCGCTGGCTGAACCCTTTAACGAGTGCAGTGCGCGTTTGAGCTGTTCAGCATAAGTTTGGCTATCGGCTTCAGTGGCGGATTCGAAATCCAGCAATGCGCTTTCAGCTTTTTGCACAATTTCAGGCGCCTCTTCAGAAAAAGCCTGCAACAATGCTTTCTTTAAATCATTGTTATCCATGATCGGTTCGCTTTTTTAAAGGGTTATGCCAATTTCCATTCCACGACCAGTTTTTTCTCCTCTGTATAGGTACGCAGAAGGTCGTTTATCAATGTGGTTAAATCTTTCAGGTCTTTGGCAACCATTTCGGTTTTCTTCACCGCTTTCAGCGTATCCTGGCTGGCGAGGCTGATCTGTTGCATCGCTGCCGCAATTTGCTCCACACCGGCAGTTTGTTGTTGTGAAGAAGAAGAAATGGTTTTACCGGAATCGGCAGAATCGCTAATCGCTTTCGACAGCTGATGGATATTTTCACCCGCCTGGTTCGCCAGCACCACACCGGCTTCCACTTTTTTGCTGCCTTCTTCTGTCGCTATAACAGCGCCGTTAGTGGCCTTCTGGATTTCGCCCAATATTGCACGCACCTGATTGGTAGCCTGTTTACTTTGGTCGGCCAGGTTACGAATTTCAGAGGCAACTACCGAGAAGCCTTTACCATGCTCTCCGGCTCTGGCGGCTTCTATCGCAGCATTTAATGCCAACAGTTTGGATTGTTCGGCAATTTCATTCACCGACTGGATAATTTCACCGATTTGCTGGGTTTGTTCACTCAAGCCCAGAATCTTGTCGGCAATAGCTTCAACCTGTTTTTGTATTTCATGCATACCGTGAATGGAATTTTCAACAGCTTTGGTACCCTCTTTCGAGGCTTCTACTGCGTTGCTGGCAGATTTGATCACATTATTGGCATGTTCTGCCGCTTGTATTGATGTTTGTTTTACTTCGGCCACTGTGGATGTCACTTCCTGCACAGCACTGGCCTGCTCACTAACAGTGGCACTTTGTTCTGAAGTGGCAGAGGCAATCGCCGACGAAGAACTATTCAGGCTATCGGCAAAGGCAGAAAGATTGGTCACGAATTCTTCTTTCATGGCATTTTCACGAATCTTCATCGCTTCGATATAGGTATCAATCGCAAAGCCCATATCAAGGAATATCATTTTCACCAGACTTTGTACGTTTTCTACCGCTTCCTGGGGTTTGTCTTTATGGGCTTCAAAAATCGGCGGAATAATCAGGTTCATGTATTTACTGTAGGCACCGATATACCACTGTGGTTCTAACCCGATACGCTCATGCGTTCTACCCACCGATAAACGACCATCGAGGTATTCCTGGCCATATTCACCACCCAATAAATCCATAAAGAATTTACCTTGTGCACTTTTCAGGTTACTGATGTGCTTGGGGCTTTGTAAAAAAGCATTGGTTTCCGGGAATTTCTGGAAATGCTTGTATAAGTCATCAAGAATTTTATCGATATGTTTTTCACCGATAGGCTTTAATTTCTTCATGCGCTTGGCATCGACATCGCTAATTTCGACAAACTTTTTACGATGTTCTATATCATAAGAGATGAGGTTTGTATTTTTTTCAGTTTTACCTGCTTGCATGATGTTCCCCTTAGGCTAAATATAATTTTTGGTTGTTAACAAACTTTTCGAGATCAAGATAAACCATACCGTCACTGCCCACTCCCCGAATATAATCGCGGTCTGTTAATGATATCGGTGGCGCTTTTATGCTTGAGCCTTTTACTTTGAGGGTGCCGACAATGTCCTGTGCCCAGATAGCCAGATGTGCGGCAATACCATGGCCTACCAGTGCAAACCCCTGCAAATTGTGATTTTTTTGTTCGTCATCGGTGAGAATATATAACGGCACAATTCTACCGCGCACATTGATAACCCCTAAAATCGATTTCGATGCCAAAGGCATTTCTGTCAAACGTACAATGGGCCTGATTTCTCCCAGCATTTCCAAAGGCACGGCGTATTGCGTTGAGCATTGTGAAAACACAATCATCTCTTCCAGGTCTTCGTTATCGTTATGGCCGGATTGATCAGCGTGATCGGCCAAACTAAAGCGTTGTGCCCTTTCTTTAAGAATATCGACAACTTCACCCTTGGTCAGCGTTTTGCCACGCTGATCAATAGCTACCGGACTAACCACTTGTTCATTGACGGATTCGTGCATCAACAACCCCTTTTAATTCTGCTATCAGTAATTCTTCACAATATTCAACTGGCCTGGTTTCATCGTGCAGTTCAAGTTCTTTTTTAAGCCATAACAATTCTTTTCTGGCGCCTGCTGCATCTCCTACCTTGTGTTTGTAGTTGGCCATCAGATACACCACATACAATGCATTGGGTTTCAGGAACACGGCTTTTCGTATTGCATATAATGCGAGCTGAACTTCATCAAGATCGAGTGCCATCACTGCCAACAACACATACGACCGCACATCCAGCGGGTCACTGGCAATATTTGCTTCAAGTGCCTTGCGTGCTGCATCATATAAACAGTTACTCATCATGGATTCAATCAAGGCATAATCCTGTGTAGTGCCAGAAGATTGCAGCTTGATCGGGGCGTTGTTATCTACCGTTTTTATAAAGCTGGAATCTTCTGAAACCGTTGTTTTTTTTATTGGATTTACCCAGGTGCTGCTTGCCCATGCCGGTTTTGTATCAGCCACATCGGCATTTGTATCTGCCGGTTTTTTCTTTTCGTATAACCGCACTCCCGCTTGCCATTTCACCTGTAAATCCAGTGATTCTTCCGGATTAGGATCACTGGGGCCCGGCATAATCAGACCCTGATCATTCATGACAGTAAGCAGGTTGCCGTATATATTTTTAACGGCGGTAGTGTGCATATAAATCATCACATTCCGGCACAGCACCAAATCATAATAATTGAGCATGTGCATCGGAAATGGCTGTGTCAGGTTATGCCTGAAAAAGTTGACACCTTCCCTTACCCAGTCTTTCACCTGTACATTCCTGGATTTCACATCTAACCAGGTGGCTTCATGTTCAGCATTCACACCGCGCATCGACCACAATCCATAACGCCCTTTTTTGGCGATATCCATGGCTCTATCGCTAACATCCACTGCATCGATTTCGAGTTTTATATTTAACGATTGCAGGTAAGGTTGTAGATGGGCATAGATTGAATACGGTTCTTCACCGGTTGAACAACCAGCGCTTAATATTCTGATAGAAGTTCTGCCATTCAGGCGATTCAGCAAATGCGGTAACCATATTTTTTCTATCCACTCGAACTGCTCGTGATGCCGTAAAAAATAGGTTTCATGCACTGCAATCAGTGAAGAAACTGCCGAGGAGAAATCATCAAATGAACCCAGGGACAAATCTTCTTTTTTGACGGCATCGACAATCGCTGACAAATCGACGCGGCTTAAATCAAAACCCATTTCTTCTTGTAAGAAACTGGCCAGCTTTTCGTTAGAGAAAGAGGGATTATCCATGCTGTAGGCTTGATTCATCATAATGTCTATTTACTGGATAAATTCGTTGGCGCTGACCAGCCGAACCATTTCATTATTAATCTTGGAGACCAGAAAGGGTTCGCCACCTATTGGATTTACTCGGGTTAACTCATCGTGCTCAATATTTACTAGATAATCGACTTCGCGCGCTAACAGAGCGACTAATCCTGCCTCCGTATGCGAAACTATCAACAGGTTACCCACATCAATACAGGTTTCTTCTTCATAACCGGATAAGTTGAATACCGGTACAATATTGCCCCTGAAGTTCATCAAGCCACAAAACTTTTTGTTCTGTGCATCAGCTTCTTCGCGCTGGAGCATCACCATGGGAATGACTTCGACAACCTCTTCTACATTGATCAAGCGGCGACCGACGCTTGATTGAAAATGCAAATATTGACTGGCTTTCATTAAGTTTCCTTAGACTGCGTATGCGGTATTTTTTTGGCTGGAAAGCAATGCAGCATTGACCTTTAACACCAGGTTATGGCCATTGCCATCCTTTGGTATAAAGCCATCGGCTCCGCATTCACGGGTCAATTCGGCAAGCTTTTCTGACTTCTCGGAAGAATGCAGGTAAATTTTACTGCTATCACTGAAACGGCATTTTTTGAGGGCGCTGACGGCATTAGTGCCTTTCACTGCACCGAGCGTAACATCCATCAATATCAGGTCTGGCTTTTCTTCCTTCACTAAATGGCTTACCCAGATATCCTCAGATTGCAAAACACGATAACCCGCAGTACGCAATGCGTTAGACGCAAAGAGTAAATAGGTTTTGCTGTCATCCACTATCAGTATCTTGAAGCTCATATCCTGTCCGGCCCTTGTTTTATTTTTCTGGTGTTATAAGTCAATGAACAGTGATTTCAATGCCATAACTATTAGCGATAAACCTTATTACTGCTAATCCGCAATTTTCACCATTGGCATTTTTTTAACTGATCAAGTCTATTTTTAGTAAATACACTGAATTAAATCTGGTTCAATTTACCTGCATCCATTTATTTGTGTATAAAATTAGCCATAAGTGAATTTAAATCTCTAAAATGTCATATGGCAGTGCAAATTAATATCCATAATACGAACACTTGATTATTTTTATTGTGCAATTGGCTGTGATTTTCACAATGCAACATATACTGATTTATGTTTACAACTTCACACATCCGATAAAAAACACTATTCCTTAAGGTAGCGTTGATACGCCGGTGGTAACCAATCAGGATATATTTTTGAGTATGACAGAACACACTGTATTAATAGGCAAAAGACTCACCGAGGCACTGAAAGCCAAAGGTGTCGATACCCATTACATGGCCGAATTACTCGATGTTTCAAAATATACTGTTAACCAATGGCTAAAGGGGAATAACCTGACTTTCCAGGCTCTGGAGATGTTTGGCCATAAAATAGGGATCTCACTCAACTGGCTGATTTTTGGCTGGGGCGAACTCTCACCACCCTCAAATATCCAAATTACATCCAAAGAAGAAGAATTGTTGCAGATTTTACGGCACATCGGGGCAGATGCTTCGAAACACCTGAATGCCATCTTGCAGGATGTAAAAAGCTATAATGCCAAAGCTGCCTCTATTGATGCCTATAATGGCTCTGAACATCTTTTTGATGAAACGGTCACCGGCCATCTAACTGTCTTGATGGATGGCGCTATCGTGCAATGCAGCCCTTCCATTTCACGCAGCCTGGGTTATACCTGTATTGACATTGAAAAAACCAATATTTTTGATTTGCTGGCTCGTGATTACCATCAACGCTTCCGGCGCGAAATGGAAACCGTACTCACACATGGATTTGGCCAATACAATCTTTATGATTTTGTCAGTGCTGATAATGAGACTCGCATATCCACTATCGTTAAATCCTCGCTGATTCATTTTAACGGGCAATTGGCTTTTGATGTCATTGTGAAAACGATTTCATGAAAACAACCTTTGCCGAACGCCTGGAGCTGGCTTTAAAGGCCTTGAATATCTCCAAAACCAATTTGGCGATAACCCTGGGGGTTTCCCCTGCGTCAATATCGGGCTGGCTGAATGGTAAAAGCCCGACCTTTGAAAACCTGGTTAAAATGAGTAATGTATTAAACGTATCACTGTGCTGGCTGGTGGCCGAAAATGGCCCCATGCATTTACACGGGCCAACCTATATTACCGCTGAAGAAGAACGTTTATTGCTGCGTTTTCGTGAAATGCCGGAAAATTCTGTCGATATGCTCATTTCGATGCTGGCACACTTTACGGAATCTGGCACAGAAATTGCGCTTAAAAACCGTGCTCGCGCCGCTAAAACAGTGCAAACCGCACAACTGGCGATGATCCTGTTTGATAATAAAAACATTATTATGGATATCAATGAATCCTACCTCGATATTCTGAAATTAGCGCACGATAAAAAAGAACATATGATTGGCAGCTCTTTTCTTGATCTTATCGCCACCCACCAGAAAATGTCTTTATTGCTTGAATTAAAAGATGCTGAACAACACCAGAAACCCTTAAGCCTGAAGTGTGAACATTTACTGTTAGATGGAAAAAATACCACAGCAGTTTATCTGAATGGTACTTATAAAAAGAACGGTATCGAAGGGTTCTTTTTGGCGACAGCATTTCCCATGTCTGCTTGAAGGTATTTTACCCGCATTAAACCCTTTCATGGATAATTAAGCAGTTCCTTTTCACCAGAGCCCTGTTATTACGCAGTTTAAAATAGCCATCAGTAAATATTTCACGCTAATTATTCGCAATTTTACCATTACACCTGCCTAGATCCTTTTTTGATTCCATGGGTAAAACGATCCGATTCGATAACTCCCGGTTTGTATACCATATTTACTGTAACCGAATGTCTGGTGCGACATTTTTAAAACTCCCCAATATTGTATAAAACCCTTAAGGAAGACTAAAAATGATTCATGCAAGTATGCAACAATATAAAGTGCTGGTTGTTGATGACAGCAAAACGTATTTACTGTTTGCCACCAATGCCCTGACAGATGCCGGGTATACAGTTTTAGTCGCTGAAGATATCTGGGTGAGCCGCATCATTCGTGAACAACAACCTAACCTGATTTTAATGGATGTGTCTTTGGGTGCTTCAAAGGGCACCAATGCTGTCACCGCTTTAAGAAAATGTCAGTTCAGTGATGGCATCAAGATTTACCTGCACTCTTCCGAGAAATCAGAAAAGCTTGCCGAATTGACCCGTGAATGCGGTGCCGATGGTTATATTGTTAAAGATGGCAGTGAAAGTAATCTGGCTAAAAAAGTGACATCGGCTTTTGGCAATATCCGCAGCGCCAAATCCTGTAATGTTTAACGCTGAATTTAACAATTCTTGATTTCATCTTAAAAAAAATACACGATACCTGACTTAACAAGTGTACTTAAGGAACCTCTGAAAAACTCCCTTTTGTCATTCTGAACGCAGTGAAGAATCTTTTTAATTCAAGTAGTTAGATTTCTCATGGAGACTGCCCTGAATTTATGAAGGGTTCGAAATGACAGTTATTCAGAGGTTCCTTAAGTTTTCTACTAAAAACGGATTTATTTTTTAATTTTTATTGTTCAATAAATACTCATTTATGGTTTGCATAAAATGCTGAATATCAAAAGGTTTGGTTAAATATTCACTAAAACCTGCCATTTTACCCTGCTCAATATCGCTGGCCATTGCGTTGGCAGTAACCGCTATTACCGGAATATGTTTTAGTTGCTCATCTCTTTTCAAAATTTCCAGTATTTTATAGCCATCTAAATGAGGCATATTCAGATCCAGCAAAATGAGATTGGGCTTATGTTGAATGGCTAAATCCAGTCCCTCTAATGATTCAAGGGATTCTATCAGTTCAATGTGTTTATATTTAGTGAATATATTTCTAACAAGCTTTAAATTCACTTCATTATCTTCAATATAGAGCACCTTATATTGATTTGTTATGGCAACATCCTGGAGATTAAACACAATATCGTTTTCACTATCAGATTCACTTAATCTTACTCCTTGATTATTCATTGGCAACGTTATACAAAATTGACTGCCGACACCTTTCTGGCTTTTTACTTGTATACTACCCCCCATTAGCTCCACCAATGTTTTCGTAATCGACAATCCAATGCCTGTGCCTTCGATTTGATGGATATGTGCATGTAAGCGGTTAAAAGGTTGAAATAAATGACTAAGGTGCTCTTCAGATATACCCCAACCAGTATCATTGACGCACAGTCTTAAATGATTACCTTCTTCGATATAACCCAAGTCAATGTTAACCTTGCTGCCTTTATCACTGTATTTGATGGCGTTAGATAATAAATTAAGCAATATTTGCTTGAAACGGACGGGGTCAACCGCAACAGTCAAGTTTGTATTATTACCGTCTACATTAAAATCAACTTCAATGTTATTTTTTGCAGCCAGCGGCTTTATTAAACCGATACATTCAATAATGAGTGCTGCCATGTTGATAGTTTGTAAATGTAATTCGATTCTACCTGATTCAACTGCCGCTAAATCCAGCACGGCATTAATTAATTGAAGCAAATGCTTTCCACCATTCATGATTTCTTCAAGGTATTCACGCTGTAGACTATTCGTATTTTCAAGCAATTCCATATCCAGTAATTGTGCAAAACCCATAATCGCATTCATAGGTGTACGCAACTCATGTGACATACTCGATAAAAATTGTGATTTAGCGCTATTCGCTTGTTCGGCCTGATTTTTTGCCATTATCAAATCAAGAGTACGTTCATTCAACAAGCGTTCAAGATATTCACGACGATAATGCATTTCATCATCCATCAATTTTTTCTGTGTAATATCCTGCACAGTGCCCTCAAGCCCTATAATATTGCCATTGTCATCCTTCACCACATGACAATAGGATCGCAGCCACTGAACAGATGTTATTTTTTCGTTGCCGGGTGAAATCTCAAGATCTAACGTAAAATCCATGCCTTTATATAATGCTTTCGCTATTGCCTTGCGAAGTACAATTCTGGAATTCTCTGAGTAGCTTTTAGAACTATCGTCAAAATCAGGCAATGTATCTTCACTATCGTAGCCATGAATAATATACATTTGTTTTGACCAATGTAATTTTTTTGAGGCGAGGTCAAAATCCCAACTCGCCACCCTGGCAAGGGCTTGCGCCTCATTTAATTTGTTAACATTAATCGCTAGTTGCTGTTCTGCCAGTTTTCGTGAGGTGATATCCCTGGTAATGCCCAACATCATACTGACTTTATTATCCGCATCCCTTAATGGCGCGGCGTGAGTTTCCAGCCATCTACGTGCACCCTTTAAACCTTTAATTTCAAATTCCAACAAAACACTTTCACCGGCAAATACTCGCCTGATCAAGGCAATAAAAGCTTCACGATATTCTGGTAACACACAATTGAGTATACCTTGTGATTTAGCCTGATCTAATGAATCTGCTTCAATAATTCTTAAGCCTGCAGCATTCATATCCAGCAATTCGCCTTTTGATGACAGTAATTTCACACATTCAGGCTCATTTTCAACGATGGCCCTATACCGTAATTCACTGGCCTTCAAAGCTTCTGCCGACTGAATGCTCTGTGTTATATTTTCATGAATGACCACAACACCACCCCGCGACCCTTGCAGTGGTGTTACATTCATACGAAACCATCGTTGCTCATGCGGAGAATGACAAGGGTACGTCATTGAGTATCGGGTTTTCTGACTTGATAAAACATGTTGAATGCCTTCATAGGCATCGCCCGCTTCTTCCCCGAATTGTTGATGTAAAGCTTGCTGACAGATGTGCAGATAATTTTTACCGATAGAATTTTCTATGTTTCCTGAAGCATTATCGCTGGCAAATTCCTCCCATGCTTTATTTACACTGATAATCACACCGTTTTTATCCAATACGGCAATATGTTCGACAAGTGAATTCAAAATATCAACATTAAATGTTTTGCTTTCCTGCAATGCCAATTTAAATTTTTTACTTTCAGTAATATTGCGTGCAATACCTAAATAGCCAACTATGGCTTGATCCGCATTTTTCATGGCCGTCACGGATAAAAGTACATCAATCTCGGCTTTCCACTTATTAATGTAGGTCCACTCACGTGTCTCTACGCCATTTATCTCAGCCATTGCTACAAACGTTTTGAATCCCTCAATTTTTTTACCCAGTTTGTGGGTTAATTCCTCCTCTCTTGTTTTTACTTCCTCCTCTTTATGAAAAATTGCAAGAGTACTTACCCCTACCACTTCGTCTGCCTTGTAACCTAACAATACCTCTGCACCGTAGTTAAAGACGGAAATAATACCTTCTTTATCTGTAGCTATAATGGCCACTTCTGACGCGGCATCCAGCACATTACTCAACAACGTGCCTGTTTTTTCCAATGCTGCTTCAATTAACTTTCTCTGTGTTTCTGCCCTAAAATCATTGACCAGCTGACCTATGGTAGCCATGATTGGCTGTATATAATCAATCACGCCCTGTTCATAGCCGCCGTCACGATTCGAGACACCAATCATCGCCACCATGGTTTTTCCGTTATAAATCGGAATACCCAAAAATGAATTTAAGGGTGGATGACCTTTTGGCAATCCTCCGCTACGGGGATCTTGCACCGGATTATTCGCTATCACGGGTTTGCCGGTTACCAGGGCAGAACCAAACAGGCTATTCAGGTTATGGAACTCGAGGCCATTCTTCTCATTGGCTTCAAAATATCCCTGGGTTTCTGCATTCCAGGCAATATTGGTGATGGCGTAGGTTTTCAGGTAGGGTGCCTTGTTGGCTGCATATAATACTTCACCGATAAAACCGTATTCACTGTGCGTAAGATCTAACACATCCACCAAGAGATTTTCAAAGGCGCGATGACGAAGTGGCTCCTTCATAAATTGCGTTTGCGCACGCGCAATAACTTCCGCAATTTTTTTCTGGTTAATAATATTTTCCTGATGCTTTTTTGATTCGGTAATATCTATAATCTGTGCAATTGTTTGAACCAAATCCCCTAAACTATTCGTGATACGTGATACACTCAGCCGCCCCCACAACAATTGCCCATTTTTATGGATATAACGTTTATCTATCTGGTAACTTTGGCGCTTACCCTCAATAAGTTCCTCATGCAGAGCTTGATTAGATTTCAAATCTTCATGATAGGTAATATCCATAAAGGTTTTTTTCAGTAATTCATCTTGCGAATATCCCATGATATTGCAAAAGCTTTTATTATTTTTTTGAAACTTGCCATCGAGGCTCACCATAGCCATTCCGATAGGTGATTCGTCAAAAGCTTTTTCCAGACGAATTTCAGTCAGTCGCCTGCTTTCCTCCGCCCGCTTGCGTTCTGTAATATCCTGAATCGTACCTAAACGCTGTATCTGTTTGCCGTGTTCATCAAAAACAAGATCTCCAATACCATGAACCCAGCGCGTTTCGCCATCGTTGATACGGATGATTTTATATTCCATATCAAAATGCTTTTGCTCTGATTCCACTTCCAGGTGGTATTTAAACATCTGCTCTTTGGTGTCAGGATGTAGTATGCCAATCCAGCCTTCCAGTGTATGGGGATAACTTTTATCAATACCGAAAATCGTGTACATCTGTGGCGATACCTGCCAGATGCCTGTTGCCAGATCAGTGACATAACTGCCGATAGCTGCCACCGCTTGTGTGTTTTGTAAAAACCGTTCTTTTTCAGCCAGTGCCATTTCTGTCTGTTTACGTTCGGTTATATCGCGCAAGAAGGCAGTAAAATACATTTCATTTTCAAAAACAAAAGAAGTTACCGTTATTTCCAGAGGGAATTCCTGTCCATTTTTACGCAGGCCTGCTAAATCAACACGCCGATTCAGCACAGAACCGTTACCCTCGTGCTTGTAACGTTTTAATCCTGCGCGAAACTGAATGGGCACAATCAATTCTGACAACGATTTGTTACTCACTTCATCCCACTTCCAGCCAAAGATGTCCTCTGCCTGCTTATTCCATGAAATCACCTGGCCTTTATCATCAGTTGTGATTACCCCATCCATGGCGGTATCAATAATATTGCGCAGAAGCTCATCGTTCTTGCGTATCAACCTTTCTTCATTTTTACGCTGTGTTATATCGATATGGCTGCCAATCATGCGCACCGGCTCACCCTGATCATTTCGTATAAATTCAGCCTGAGCCATAATCCAGTGCCAGCTACCATCACGATGCTGCATACGAAATTCAATATCGTAACTATTTAGCCTGCCTTCCCGAAAATCGACCACGGCTTTCATTGTATTTTCTATATCATCCGGGTGTACCCGCTTTTCCCCTTCTTCAAAACGGTTAGGCAGTTCATGATCGGCATAGCCCAGTTGTTGTTTCCATTCTGGCGAAAAATA
>CAZTZY010000084.1:0-13044 GCA_964617765.1 uncultured Spongiibacteraceae bacterium | reverse complement strand
GGCCATCGATTACTTGATGGGTATTGGTCTGGGTATTGATGGCAGCGGTATTTATCTGGATACCAGTGGTATCAACAGTGAAGGTGAAGAAATAGCCCTCGATGTTGAAGCGACATTCACTACCGAACAGGATGGCAACAGCTTCGCTTATGGTGATGAGGGAGATCTTTCCAACCATACCCCGGTAAGTGGAACTTTAGGTTTCCTGACCATGGATATCTACGGTGAGGCTGGATTAAACGGCCACCTTGGTCTGGATATACAGGATGCTGACGGTGATGGTCAATGGCGCGGTGAAGGCATTGCCGTAGCATTGAACGCCAGTGCTGTAGCGCATGCGGATGTTTATGCTGTTGCTGCCACTACGGCCGGCGCAATATTGCCTTCCATGAGCAGCTTTATTGAATATGACCAGGTGCTGGGCGATGCTACATGGTCATCGAGCAAAGGTTTCAGTTTTGAAACCGGTGATCCGGAAGTCGTACTGCGTGATGTCTCGCTTGATGCGGGCTCTATCCTGGGCAGTTTCCTGGGTGAGTCACTGGATGTGATTAAACAGATTATTGAGCCAATCCGTCCTGTCGTTGAATTACTAACGATGGAGATAGACCTCGGCATTACCAAAATCCAGTTTATTGACCTGGCTTATTTGAGGTTGCCTGCTGAAGTGGTTAATACCGCCAAAAAAGTATTAAACGTATTAAAAGCGACCATAGAGTTTATTGATTCGGTTGAAGGCATGGATGGGGAAATCAACTTTGGAGATTTCTATTTATCCGAAGCCTTCCTGGGTGATCCTGATTCAGAGGTATCGGCAGCGGATACACAAACGGCAACAGGCACGCAAAAAGCAACGGCCACCAGCACTTCAAGCACGACCAATACAGTAAAAGCCGGGCCTAACCAAAGCGGACTGGATGGAAAATCGACAAAAGGTACAGCGGCAGGTACCACGACTACCAGCCCTAAACGTTTCCGTTTGCCGATTCTGGAAGACCCCGCATCAGCACTGGGGTTATTAACCGGTAAAGCAGTTGACCTGTTCTGGTACGACCTGCCTGATCTTGACCTGAATTTTGAATATAAAAAATCCTACCCGATTTACCCTGGCCTGAATGCGGTTATCGGTGGTTCGGTGGGACTTGAAACCAATTTCGACTTTGGTTTTGATACCAGTGGTTTTATTGAATTCCAGGAGAGCGGCTACGATGCATCGCAAGCCTGGCGCATCATGAATGGTTTCTATCTCGATGACCACGGTTTGGAAAATACTGATTCTGATCTCGATGAAGTGACGTTGAAGGCGACTATTTTTGCCGGTGCGTCATTAGGCCTTGGCGGATTTGTTGAAGCAGGCGTGTTGGGTGGTATTGAAGCCATTATAGGTTTTGACCTGAATGACAAGCTAACAGAATTTCAGGATGGTGACCCTGTTGGTGATGGCAAAATGTACGGCTCCGAGCTGATAGAAAGAATAACCCATGGACCACAATGTTTATTTGATGTGCATGGACAATTATCGGTTTTCCTTGAGGCTTTCTTGTGGGTAGGCCTTGATTTGCCGTTTGGTAAAATCACCCTGTTCTCGGCAGAAGACCGTTTTGTTGATGAAGTGATCGCGGAGTTTTCATGGGAGTGTGTGCATTCTGCGCCAGAAAATATTGCTACGTTGAGCGGCAGTGAACTTACACTGGAATATACCGGCTCGAATTCTGAAGGCGCACATGGCTATACCGTTATGGGTCTGGATGATACTGAAGACTGGACTATAGAAACCCTGTTTAACCTTGGCCTGATGGACTTCGATTATTACACTGAGTCAGAACTCCAGGCTTTATCCAGCCAGTTATCCGGCTTGTCAGCGGGCAGTGAAACCGATTTGATTCTGGTCAGCACAGGCCAGCGCGTTCAGGTCTATGGTGCCAGCCAGATCAGCTCGCTGAAAGTGAATGGCACCAGCGGTGCTGATAACTATCGTATCAGCAAGCTTGATGGCCTGGTCAACAGTATCGATTTTAGTGGTTTGGGCGATGGCAACGATTTTGTTGAAATCAACCTTGATGGCAATGTTGACCTGGTTGAATCCAGCCAGCTGGATATTCTTGTTAATGGCGGTTTGGGCCATGACACGATTGTTATCAATGCCGGCGACAGTGGTGATACGGTAGATGATATATCCATTTTTGGTGGCGATGGCGATGATATATTCCGCGTTTCATCAACAATAAAAGCCGACATCATGATGGTGGGTGAGTTAGGTAACGACAGCCTGCGCATTGATGGAGAAGATCTGGGATACAGCCACCTGATTGCTTTTGGTGGTGCCGGCAATGATGTTATTTTTGGTGGTGCGGGCAAGGATTATGTCTTTGGCGATGACACTATCAGTGCCGCCAATGCAGTAGCGCTATCAACACTGGTCAGTTCTGTCGGTTTCAGTATGGCAGATGCTACCAATAAAGCTGCGGCCTATGCACTGATTACACAACAAGCCGCACTATTGGGTGGCATGGATACCATTGCTACTGATGGCGCCGCAGACTTTATTGATGCCGGTGATGAAACGGTTGCACCGACCAATGCTGCCGGCGTGATCAGTCCTTACTATAAACTCGATGGTACCCCGTTTGCTGCATCAGAATACGATGCCATGGGCAATATTGATCTTGCAGCCCATGCCGGTGAATACATGCTTCAGTCTGTTCATGGTGATGTCATCATGGCAGGCAGTGGTGATGATATCGTTTATGCCGGAACAGGTAATGACGAAATTTCAGGCGGCACTGGCAATAATACGGTGTATGCCGGTGAAGGAGATGATGTTATCGATGCGCGGGAAAGCACCGGTAACTTCTACGGTGAAGCCGGTGAAGACCGGATCCAGTGGGATTACATTGCTGGCAGCAATATGGTGATTGATGGTGGTGCTGGTGCAGATGTGTTGAGTGCGGTGTTGAATGACAACGCCAATGCAGTCACTCTGGAAAAAGATGCCAGCAGCTCAGCGGCGGTGTTATCGGTTCGAGATGATAAAACATCGGCAGTCGCATTCGACATTATCAAACTCAGCAACATAGAAAACCTGACCCTGGAATTAAAAGCGGGCGATGACGATTTGCAGATTGGCGACCTTATTGATACCGACCTGGTTCAGGTGGATGTTGATGCAGGTTCAGAGCTTGAAACCATGTGGCAGGCCGATCGCGGCGAAGGTAACACAGTGGCTGTTTCGCGTGCCGACAATCACCTGCAATATGTGCCGGTGATTCCTGATGATGCAACCGGCATTACATTCAGTTATTTAGGCAAGGAACAAGTAGTAGCCAGTAACAGTGAAATCGCCATTACTAATGCGCTGAAACTGTTGGCGGGAGTTCCTGCCAATAAGGTATTGACCAGTAAGCTGGCATTAACCGGCATTGAGCATTTCGGCGAGCAACGTTTATTATTGAATCTCGATGATTTTGGCTTGTTGACTAACGACCAGGGTAATTACGGTTTATTGAAAGTCACCTATACCGATGCTACCGGCGAACACAATGTTTTTGCCGATACCGCTGTCACCAGTTCCGGTATGGATGCGCAGCAAGGTGAATATTTTTATCGCGTATCGTTGGCCAGTGGAAGCTATCTGTTTGATGAGGATGGCAATCCGGTGCTCGAAGATAATTTTGTAGTGGCCGAGCAGGTCACGACGGGATTTAACTTCACTCAGGAAATCAGCCTTAAAAACGGCCTTGATGGTGTGACGCTTTTTTATGGCTATAACGATGCCGGTATCATGAAGGGCATGAGTAGCTCTAACTCGGTCACACTCTATGACTGGATGACGGCTGCAGAAGTGGCAGATGCCATTAATAACACTATTGGTACGGAGGTGACGGTATCAGTTTCACCTGCGGATGATGGTAAAGCGGGATCTCCCTGGATTATCCAGATTGATTCGGTTGATCCACAGCAATTCGCCTACTATTACCAGACCCAGGCGTTCGCCGGAGAAATCTACAAAGAAGCCGACACTATGATGCTGGATGCATTCCTGCGTCCGGGTTCATCGGGTACAGGTGAATGGGACTATGCCTTCAATGTCGATGGTAGTCCGGTATTGCAACTGGAAACAGCAGTACTGGATGGCTCCCTTGCCTGGTCCGACTGGATGAAAACCGGGGAATTGCAACTGGGTGCTGAACAGGTATCCCTTGTGCCGGTTTATGAGATGGTACAGGCCGCGATTGCCTCTGCGGTAAATACCGGTGCCGCACCTGATTGGGCTGCAGCCACTAACGCATTAAGTATCATCATCAATAGCTTTGAAGGTATTGGCAATGTGCAGTTAACAGTGATGACAGGTACAGATGGCATGCCCGTCTGGACGATGAAAGAAGCTGTGCAGGGCGAAGTCAGTAATACCTATGCATTCACCGGGTCATCAATTGCCGCTGGCGAGTCTGTGCATGTGTTCTATAACGGTATGTATAAAACGATAAACTTTGAAGCAGAGGGAGCGTATAACACTTTATTAGCAGCGACAACGAATGGGAAAATCAGGCATACATTGGTGGATGTTAATACCAATTATGTGGCTATCGAAGCTGCCATGCAACAAAATATCAAAGCTTTAACAGGCTTTGATGCAGTGGTTGATTTTAATGGTACAAATTGGGCCATTACCGTTGCCGGTACATTAACCTCAGGGCTGCAATTAACGACCAATAGCAGTTTTGAGCCTGCGGGCCAGGTTTCCGGTGATCTAACCATTTATGTTGGTGAAGAGACAGGAGCGTTGTCAGCATCCAGCGTCAGTTTATCGCATGCCGATGTGCTGAGCGGCAATATCGATATCTTCAATGCCAGCAAGCATTCTTTTGCGGTGACTGAAACCACAACAAGATTACAGATGCAGACAGCGATTGGCAGTTTGACCGGGCTCACTGTGCAAGTGGTGGCCGCTAGTGATGCTTCCACAGAATGGCAGTTGATCATAACTGATGCCAATTTAACTGATAACATAAAGCCAGGATTACAGGCTCAGGCGGATAAAACCACACAACCACTGGTGCTGGTATCTGAATGGCAACAAGCCACATTGCTAGGTCAAAGTACCCAAGTATCGGGCCTGCTGAATGCTAAAAAATTATTGATTCCGGATATAAACGGCGGCACCAATTTGCGCCTTGAAAACGTAGCTGCAATTACAACCATAGCTATCACTTTGAATAAAGCGGATATCGCTGCCAGTGAAACATCTATCGCCACAGCATTGGGAGTTACCAGTGCTGATATAGATGTCACTTTTGCCAACGGTGTTTGGGAAGTCAAATACCTGACGGTTGATGCGCCAGAGGTGATTTTACATTATAACCTGCCAGGCGTTTCCAATCTAACAGAAAAACTTGTACTTGGTTATGACGCTACAACGCCAGAGCTGGATGCTACCCGTATATTTTTCCCGCATTATATTTTTGCCAGTAATATCAATTTTAATCCGGGCTCTTTTGATGTCGACAGTGTTGTCAATGTAAATGATGTTGATGGCCTCACTGCCAGCGAGTTTGCCGATGCAGCGAGTTGGGCTGCCGGTGTAGAGCTTGAAGCCACGGACATTATCGTAACAGCGGTAGAGGGTGGCTGGGTTGTTGATTTCAAAGGCGCGGCAGCACCTTCATTAACCATGAATTTCAGTTTGCCTGGAGCGCCATCTGCGTTTAGTAAAGTGCTTGAGCCGATCGAAAAAGCCTATTCGCAACAAGTACTTTCCATACCATTAGGGTTTGATGAAGTTGAAGTCACCTATGATGGCATTTCAGCCGTTATTGACCTTACGGCATTCCAGTTAACCGGTACTGAAACTGATACCGACTTCCCGATCCAATATACCGATATTGATCTGGCAACATTATTTGCCGGTATCCCGGTTCTTGAAGATGCCAGGGTTAATGCCACCATTAGCATGGATCCAGCGGGATTCCTGCAATTAACCATTATTATGCCAACTGGCGAAACTCAATACTTTGCTGTGGAGATTAATCCCGTTGTTGTTCCGGCACAGACAGCCGATCTGGTGACATCGGTTGCGATTTCTAACAGTTTTGTTATGCCAGTTCCTGCCGATGGTGCAAATCTGGTTTTTGCATTTGCACCAGGCGCACTGGTGGCTGATCAGTTGGCAACAACAACGCCCATATCAACCGCCATGTTACAAAGTCAGTTGTTGGCATTTGCGATTGCGCAAGGCATGGATGTTTCCTCGATCAAGGTAGAATTGGTTAATAGTAATGCTGATTGGGCAATTACATTCTTCTCTGAAGATAATCTGGCGCTCTATTATAGTGTTGATGCAGCGCCAGAAGTAACGGCTTCGCTAAATACCAGAAGCGTTAGTAATAACAGTGTTCAGGAAATTGTATTGCCAGTGGGCGATACCACCCTGCAGTTGATGCTGGGTGATGAAGTTACCTATCTCTATAGCGGTGCGTCAGCTCAGGATATAGCTGCTGCGCTGGAGGCATTAGACGGTGTTTATGAGGCATCAGTAGTTGCCAATGGCACTAGCTGGATAATTACTTTCCTTGATCCAAAAATTGAAGGTTCCAGTTCATATGCCGTACTGGAATGGAAAGAAGTTGATAGCACCATTGATAATGTTGATGTCGCCGAATCGTTTAAAACTATTGAGCGCCGCAGTGCCCTCGGTTCATGGGCTATCGAGTTTGATGCCGATAACACCGATGATTATGCGGTGTATACGTTTAATGAGAATACTAACTCAGGCGATCAGTTTATTACGGCCATGCAAGTTATTGAGCGTGAAGTGCCAAGAGCGTTGCTGAAAGATATCTGGGATTTCAATGCTACCGGCGAGCTGGTAAAAACCGGTGAGCAAGACTGGTTCCTTGATCCTCGGATCGTTACCGATACCAGTGAAGACAACATCCATATCAGTGGTTCTTCAGCCAATGATTATTTTCTGGTGGGCAACCAGATACAGAATGAAGGTGATGCCGATGCCGAGGAAATACAGTATGACGTCATGCAAATTACGCATACACGCGAAGGCAATACTACTGATGGCATCATTATCAATTTACGCTCGTTAACCTATACCCCAAAAAATGCCAATGGCACTGAACCTGTGCCTTATATCAATGATATCGTCAATATCGATGGTGGGGCGGGTAATGACAAACTGATTGCAGGCCTCGTACCGAATACGCCAACTGCTGTAAGTGGTGATGATGTATTGCTGTCACAAATGGTGGCAGAGTTGGGATTGACCGGGGGTGATGGCGATGACTGGATTGTCGGCAGCAAGTTTGCAGACCGTATTGATATGGGTTCAGGAGCCAACCGTGTCACAGGTAATGAAGGTGTGGATCTCTTTGTTGGCAATGTTGCCGATGTTGATGACTTGTTACTGGAATCACGCAGTGGTTCATTCAGTTTGACCAGCGATTCACTCAGCATTACCTATATGCAAAAAACGTCAGATGCCAGTGGTCCGGAAATTGTTGTTTCAGAAGTACAGGTGACGGAACTCGAAGACGTTAGCCTGTTCGAAACTTTTGTGCTTTATGGCGGGGCTGGCATTGACCGGTTTGCAGTGGATGACTTCAGTAAGGATGCGGTTCTCGATGGTACAGAAAGTGGAGATGAGTACACCATTACGCTCAGCGGGGCATTTAATGGCGCATCCAATTTGCGCATTCTCGATAGTGGTAGTTCAGGTTCAGATATCCTTGAACTGCAAGGCAGTGAAGATGATGACACCATCCATCTGGATGTGGTCACCTCTTCCAGCGATTATGAAATTGCCTATACACTTCTAACAAATCCGTTGAAGTTTAGCTATAACGGTAAAACAACCGCGAATATCGATGTTAATCTTGATAATTCCTCACAAACCTACCTGCTTGACCAGCGCAAGGCAATTGAATCTGCACTCGAAGCCCTCGATGGAATACAGGATGTTATTGTTTCAGGTGAAGGTACAACATTGAAGCCCTGGAAAATAGTTCTGGTGGATGCTGTTCAGCTAAATGGTGAATTTTATGCACTGACGTCAGCTAACGCCAATACAACAGTGACGGCACTGAAGACAGCGATTGTTGAGCGCCTTGATAACGGCATTGCCGATGCATTGCTTGCCGGTGCGCCGAATGTGGATGCAATGTTTGACCGTCCGCTGAATGAACAGCAATTGTTCTTCCGTCGCGGTGAATGGCCAACCGACTTGAATACACTGCCAGCAACATCGTTTACCTTCAATTATAGCAATGGTGTTACCACGCAAACAGCCAGTTTTACTTTTAACAAAACTGGTCTGCCAGCAACGCAATCAGCACAAATTATTGCGTTCCGCACCCAAATGGAAACAGCATTGCATGCTATTGATGCCTCTGCCACTATCAGTGGCACGGGTACAGAAAAAGATCCATGGATTATCCATCTGGTCGATGCAGTAACAGACCGCCATGACAATTTCTTTGCAGTCACTCTAACGGGTGTGGCGCAATTTGATCAGGATGGCGCAGGGCCGTTAACCACCATGATCAACCAGTTTACTGATCCTGCTGATCTTGCTGATGCAGCTGCACAAACCCGTGCATCAGGTGACCTTAGCGTTGTCGGTGACTTCCAGCGTGTCTATTATAATTTCACCGTAGAGCAAGTGGAAACTCATGGTCGTCGTGGTGATGACACCTTTATTATCGACGATACTGCAGCAGCGGTAAAAGTCTATGGTGATGAAGGGGCAGATAGCTTCCTCATCGGTCGCGTGCTTAAAACCACCACTGTGGTAACGCCGGATGGTGAAGTGGAAATTGTTGATAGTACTAATCCTGATGATCCAGGCATTACCAATGGTGTTAGTTACAATGCTGAATTTTATGGTGGTTCCGGTGATGATTATTTTGAGGTCAACCATAACGTCGGCGAATTGAAATTATTTGGCGAATCCGGTGATGATACCTTCTTCCTGAAAGCGCATCTCGAATTGAATCCTGCTGCCACATCGGGAGTATCCGAAATGGCGGGCGGTACAATTAATGCCGGAGCAGGTGATGAAGATGGCATTATTGATCCAAAAGACAAGGATACCCTGATCGACTATGTAGAAAACAACCGGGTCGAAATCTACGGTGGCAGTGGATTCGACACCATTGTTATCGCGGGAACTTCGTTTGATGATGAGTTCTATATTTATACCGATAACGATGGTCAACAGTATCTTTATGGCGCGGGTATTAAGTTACAAAATATTGACAGTATAGAGCGTCTGGCGCTGGTGACAGGTGCTGGCGATGATACGGTATGGCTGTATGGCCTGGATGAAGGATTGAGCCTGCTGCTTAACCTGGGTTCAGGTAACGACAATGTACAAATGGGCGGCGCAGCACAATCGTTTGAAGTTACCTACCCGGATTCTTCGGCTACGTATACAGTTGGACAGAAAGTAACAATTGAAACACTGACATCAACCGCAACCTCTTATGATTCAATCAGCCTTGTGAAGCGAGAGTTGAGCGATGCCGATAAAGTGTTGGTGTTCCGGGAATTCTTTGATAAATGGTTTGATGGTGATGCCAGCAAGGTCATTATCAGTAACGATCATTGGGACTTGCTGGAAACCAATATCGCTACTGCATTGTATCATTTTGGCGCAGCATTGGCGGCGAGTACCAGCAGTAATATCAAATACGGAGCCAGTGGCTTTGATGCCTACAAGGCAAGTACTGCAGGTATATTGGGAGAGTTTTCCTATTTGCCGGGCATGGAGTACCAGAACTCAGGGGATAGTTATAATTACATTCGGGGATATCTGGCATCGGATCAACTAGCGCAAATGCCGGATCGCCTGGATCTGGCTGGCGTTAAGGCGCTAATGGATGGCGGTTCAATGTGGATTGATCAATCCACAAGTGGAGCGTTAGGCCTTTTGTCAGTGGATGACCTGTTATATAACAATTATTTACGCAAGGCAGTAGCCTATAGCATGTATGGAGATTTCCTGCACGGGCACACACACAGCCCGGTCGATTTGCAGGGCGACCATATTGTCACTGACCAGGTCGCAGAAAGTTATACTGATCACACAGATTCATTTTTATGGTGGAGTGATACATACAGAACATACAGTTATATGCCGCACGTTACCGGTGCCAATCAGGGCAATAATGAGTATGTATGGATACCCGAAAGTCGTGTTGTTGGAGCCTATGGCGGCAACGAAACCGGCGGAGACCTGTTAATCGATTTATTATCGATGTTCTATGAGGTGGAGGCCGAGAATTCAACGAAATACAACATTGTAGAAACCTGGAATGCTACCGAGGTTGATGGCCTGGCTTCCTACCGGTTTGATACCATGCCAGAGCGTACAGAAACGCGCTGGATACCGGAAAGTTATGATATGTCACGCATTGCCGGCGTAGTTCGCATTGCGGGTGCAGCTGGTGACGATACTATTACGGTAAATGCGCGGGATGCCGGTGCGCTGGATGTTGATCTTGGTACGCAAACATTGAACCTCGGTGAATTCGTTTTTACCGGTGACCCGATGGAGACTACAGCAGTTAAAAATGCCCAGCAAGCGATGGACGATTATGTGGGTCCTAAAACCGATGCAGCATACCTGACGCAAAAAGCCATTGTTGATACAGCGAAAACAGCCCAAACAAACTGGCTTGAAGCGGCATATACTACCACTGCCGATGGCGTGGTGATTTCCAATGGTGATGTTCAGGATGCCCTGATACGCGCCCACAAGGAAACCAATATCAATATCATTGATGGGCTGCTTGCAGGTACAACTACCTCTGTCAATGTTGATGTGTCGATTGATCGTGAAGTGCCTGGTACTTACGCAGTCAAATATACCCTGGCGCAAGAGTTGCTGAATTTACAGGCGACCTGGAATACGATTAATACTAATCTGGCGGGTTATACCTGGTATACCGGTACAGAAACAGCAGCAGTTGAAGGTGCAGAGCGCCAGGCCTGGTTTGCCACACTGGGTAAATTTATCCAGCATGGCTTGCATCTGGCAGATGGCACTTACCCGGATGCCAATGCCGATTTCTCACTGGATTTGCTAAATGGTTATATCTCCTCTGCGCAGCTGGAGTTTTTACTGGCTAACAATGGCGCTGCTGTTGATAACCTGGAAAGCAAACTGGATGCACTGCATGCTTATGTCACGTTAACAGTGGTCTCTGATACATTGGTTGCAAAATCCTATGATCGTATTGGCGAATCAGCACTCAAGGTCTATTCGCAAAATACGCCGGTAGTGGGTGATAGTGAGTCTACACGTTACTATTGGGATGGTTTGTGGTCTCCAACTGATGTTAATGATGGCAATAGCTGGAATGAAGCTACTGGAACATTCAATACCCGTATAGATCTTTCCGACATTCTTGATCCACCAGAAGCCATTGTGGTGACTGACGCTATCAATCCTGCACTGGCACTGATTAATGCCGTAGTGCCAGGTGCAGGGAATATCAATCTGGGTGAAGGTACAGCCACTGATTACCTGGCGGGCCAGGATATTGAGCTATTGAAAGAATACTCAAGGCAGTTGAGTGCGCTGGATATGTCGTATTACACCTACAGTTACTATACGACTGACAGTGCAGGCGATAAGGTATTATCGGCAGTGGCTATAAACCGTATAGCCGGAACGGTAGCGAATAGTGGCTTGCTGGAAGGCGGTGTTTATATCACCCAGGCCAACTGGTTGGCATATGCCACGGCTTGTGGATTTACCACAACTGCAGCGGACTTTTCAGATGCCAATGTAGAAGCTTTGATCACCACCAAACTAAACCAGACTTTACGTACCGATATAGTGGCACCGGTAGAGGATGGTACCCGTATCCGTATTGCATCTGATCGCATAGGTTATATGGATATCCAGACGGTGAAAGATGATGCCAATTTCTATATTCCTGTAGAAGTGGTACTGCGTGAGGAATTTACTGAAACAGTTTCAGTGAGCAATACCTTTGTTGCTGAAAAAACTGATGCCTATGGTGTGACTTATGACACCTTGATGATCAGTAACAGTGGCGGCGAGCTCAACAACGGCTTCTGGTTTGGCACGGTTGAAAACCTGATACTCAATATCAATGACAACGGTGTGCAAGCAGACACAGTTGACATGAATAAAAGCAAGTTTGTGGAAAACCTGACTATTACTACGGCTGGCGGGGCAGATACCCTGATATTGAATACCGATGGGTTGATAGGCGACCTTGAGGTTTATTCGGGTGATGGTGCCGATATCATCTCGGTTATTGCCACCGATGGAACGGGTAATATCCTGATCAATAGTGGTATGGGTGCTGATGATATTGAATTTGACAGCACAGGTACGATTGGCAAGGTTATCATTGAAACGTTAGATGGCGCTGCAGCTGTTGATGTCAATATGCAAGGTGAAGTTGATGGTTTAATCATCAATGCCGATAGCGGCGTAATAGATTTTGATCTGGTTGTTGATGCCACAGTCACTTCGACTGCCAGCACGCCTTCAATAAAAATTGATCTGGGTAATGCAGCTGTCAATGCATTGATTAATCTGGGTGGAAGCATTGATGGTTTCGATTTAATCAGTACCGGTAACTTTAACGACGTTATTGCCCTGACTGTGCAGGATGGGGCTGTCATCACTTCAGCGAATAGTAGTTCTCCAGCCATTAACCTGTCATTGGCAGATGGTGCACTGGATGGAGATATTACATTAGGTGGTGCAATAGAAGGTGTAGCCATTACCGCCACTGGAAACTACAACGATAATGTGGATATTACTGTTCAGGCCAATGCTGATATTACCTCGGCAAATAACAGTTCTCCAGCGATCAATTTGTCGCTTGCGGGAGGATCGCTAACTTCTGTAATAGCGTTAGATGGATCGGCAGATGGTCTGGCAATTACTACTACAGGAAATTATAACGATAATATTGATATTACTGTGCAAGCAGGCGCAATTATCGATTCGGCCAATGGCAGCTCACCAGCCATCAATCTATCATTGGGCGG
>CAZTZY010000083.1:0-13093 GCA_964617765.1 uncultured Spongiibacteraceae bacterium | reverse complement strand
CCATCCCAGAAGGATTTGGCTTCGGCATCTTCGGAGGATTCGTTTTCCCATTCTTTGGAGAAAGCCAGCGAGCGACTTTTTATTTCGTTCCAGCTTAACGGCATGTTGCTTCCTTGGTTTTTATTGTTGACGCTATTTGGGGCACTATTTTTTGACGCTATTTTTTGGAAGATTATCAGTATTCAGAACACCTACTCTATCCTAACCATACAAACAGAATTTTTTTTTGATTTGAACTATAGCACAGCATTTTATGTGGTGGGTGACCTCAAATTGTCTTTTCTCCTGGAGGATCACGAATCAAACTGGCCACCCACCCCGAACCCAGGATTTTGCAAACCCGCAGATCAAGGGCGAGTGGGAGGCCACATTTACAGCCCATGAATGTCGGTGTTTTGTTATACCGCAATTAAATTTATTTGCGGTATACGGGTTTATTTTTCTTGCGATAGCGCCTATATTTATACCGTATATATAAAATTTTGCGGTATAACAAACCATGAACTATCTACCTTCCAATATTGCCTTGCAATACAGTGAGTTACTGCAACTGTGTGTATCGCCGCTGCCCGATGGCGCCAACCTGTCGTTCAAGAAAAAGACCATTCGTGGTCGCGATTACTGGTATTTGTATATCAGTCTTGGTTCGCGCCGCACTGAACATTATCTGGGAGAAGACAATGAGGCCATCCAGGCAATAATGACCAATGAAAAGGCCTTGTGGGCCAACCATGAAGATGACCGGTTGTTGCGCAGCAAACTGGTAGCCATGTTAATAGCCGGTGGTGCAAGCCCATTGGGTGCAGAAGAAGGTAAAGTATTAGCCCTGCTGGAAAAATCGGGAGTTTTTCTCGCTGGTGGCGTTCTGGTAGGAACCCATGCCTATCAGGCGTATGCGAACATGCTGGGGGTTCAATGGCAAGACCATTCACGTACGCAGGATATTGATCTGGCACGTGAAATTGACCTGCCCATTGCCCTGCCCGCACATATCCACAGTGTTAACCTGAAAGAAACCCTCATATCATCGGGCATGGGATTTCTGGAAGTGCCCGCGCTGAATCGCAAGTCACCTTCCACCAGCTTCAAGATTCGCGGCAAAGCCTTATCAGTAGACCTGCTGACACCCATGAACGGCAATCACAGCGAACCGGTTCCCATCACCAGCCTTGGTGCCTATGCAGAGCCTATGCGTTATATCGAATTTTTGCTTGAAGATACCCAGTTGGCTGTATTGCTTTATAAACATGGCATTGTTGTGCATGTACCCAACCCGGCGCGCTTTGCGCTGCACAAGCTGGTAACCAGCCAACGCCGACCCAGTGCCTTTGCCATCAAAAGCCGGAAGGATATTAGCCAGGCTTCAACCCTGCTGACTGTGCTTTGCCAAGACAGGCCTGGCGATATTATTCTGGCATACGAAGCCGCTGAAAAAGCCGGGGATAAATTCATGAAAAACCTTGCGGATGGCATCATGCAACTGGACGCACATTCCCGGCAATTACTGGAAGAATCCATACGTAGCTGAAGGGACGGCTAGCTGAAGGATCGGGAACCTTCACGCCCCCAGCTTAGGCACCGGCACATCAATAAACAATCCTTCACAGCTGGCGGTTAACACCTCTCCCGCCCACATTTCGGCGAGCAGGGTTTTCTTGCGGCCTTCTACCGATTTCACTTTGCCTACCAGCCTGAGCTGGGTGTGCAGCGGCGTAAGGCTGATGTAGCGCACGCTGAGTGTGCCGGTAAAACCGCTGTTGCCGGTAATGCGTTGGCCAAGACCGAGAAATTCATCAAAGATCGCGGCGATAAAACCGCCATGCAGCGAACCGGGCGGGCCTTCGTATTGCCAGCCGGGTTTTACTTCGCCGTGGATGGTGGTCCCTTCTACCCAGATTTTCAGCGGCACAGCCAGCGGGTTAGATTGGCCGATCAATGGGCTGAGTTCGTAATACAGGCCGGCAATGGTCGGGTAACGTTGCGGTTCGGCGCGGTGGTAGCCAAAGCGGCCATCGTAATGCGGCGATTGTTGCAGGCGATGGGTATGTTCGCGCACGGCACTGTTAATGGTTTGCAGCGTGGCGATATCGTGGTTGCCGCTGACCAGGCTTTCTATCATGTCGCGCAGTGAATCGGCGAGTTCGCGCCGCAGCTGCCATTCGGCATCGATGGGCGGTTGTGTTGCCGCTGAGTAAAAGGGGTTGTGGATGCTGTGGCCAGTTTCTGGCCCGTGTTCAATTTGCAGCCCCATAAGGTGTCTCCGCTGTTGTTGTGGTGTTGATATATCTCTCACCCGCAGGTGGCTTGATTGATACTGGTCGATACTGTTGTTTGATACTGTTATTTGATACAGACAGATAATACCGCAAAGTAGCCTAAAGCGTTTCTTGTTTCACTGTAATGCAGGAAACCCTCATTTAGGCTGAACTCAAAACAAAGGCTTTTATACATCTCTTTAAAATTGATTAAAAAGAGCTGTTCTGAAACTGATATTGACTACCATATTCGAAAAATTAGCCTATTATTACTGAATAATAATTTATGCATGGACGCCTATCACAGGATCAGTTCATGAAATTTCAAAAAACTCTGGATGCCATTACGGGTTCAGCCAATGATTTTGCGCTGGAACACCGTATTTTTAATGCGGCGATTGTTATTTGTTTATCTTCTTCCTTGCCTGGCTTCTTCTATATGTTGATAGCCGGTATTATTCCGCTAGCTATCCTTTTGTTTTTTACCAATATTTTTTATAGCTATATCTATTGGCTATGTCGATATAACAACCAATTGCAAAAAGGCGTTTTCCTTTTTGGTATTTGGCA
Organism: uncultured Spongiibacteraceae bacterium; assembly: GCA_964617765.1. Lineage (GTDB taxonomy): Bacteria > Pseudomonadota > Gammaproteobacteria > Pseudomonadales > DT-91 > CAZTZY01. The sequence goes on along the minus strand of CAZTZY010000083.1, from coordinate 10,268 downwards.
AATCATCAATTTGAATATTTTCTGGCTAGTGGATTATGGCGTGCGCGGCGCAACCGGCCCCTTGCTGTTTGTGGTGGTCGTCATGGTGGTTTTCACTTCCGACAAACCCAAAAATTATTTGATTATCATGTTTATAGATCTTGTTCTGCTTTGTATTTTCGACAGTTATCTAGAAAAACTCATTACCTTTCAAATCCCTTATGTGGAATCAGCGCAAGAAGTCTCTTTGATTTTTTCATTTTTTTATTTAACGATTTTGATACTGCTGTATAAACAGTTAATACGTCGTCGACTGGATAGTACGTATTACGATGTGATGGACCAACTCAATACCCAATCAGCTACTGTTAATCAATCTGCTGACATATTGGCAGGCACCAGCCAACAATTACTGGATTTTGCGTTACAACAAAAATCAGCCACTGAGCAATTAGCGGTTACCACAGAAGAATTAGGCGCTACAGCTGATCAAAACCAGCAATTAGCGTCAACAGCAATGAACACCATAAAAGAGGTAGACCGGCGTATCAGTCACAATAAAAACAATGTGGATGTATTGGTTAATTCAATCAATGACATTAAACATTCAAGCCAGGAAATTCAAACCATTAATAATGTGATTAATGACATTGCGTATCAAACCAATATTCTATCGTTAAACGCCATGATTGAGGCTTCCCGGATTGAAGGTTCTAACGGTGGCTTTAAAGTAGTAGCTTTTTAAGTGAAACGCCTGGCCGAACGTTCTGCCAATGCAGCCCAAAGTATCAATAAATTACTCGATACTAATTTTCAAAAAGTACAAGGCAGTGTGCATTTGGCCGCTGACATGCATGAACGATTCAAGGAAATTGCAGAAGCCATTATTCCTCTTGTTTCGGCGATTCAGAATGTTGCTGATGCCAGCACGGAACAAAGCGAAGCTATCCGGCAAATCACTCTGGGCATTGATGATATTGATAATGCCGTGGATAAAAATACGCAACTGGCCAGCCAGTCATCTTCAACAGCTAATGAACTCAGGAAAAATGCAGAATCGTTATTAGCCGTTGTTGCCATGTTACAAACCCTCGTTGAAGATGTTAAACCCTGACGAACTGTTTTTATCCGACGTTACCGGAGCAAAGTGAATGCCTGATGTTATAGCTACAATGGATCGTTGTCTGGTAACCGGAGGTTCTGGATTTCTTGGACAGAATATTGTTGCCGCCTTACTGAAAATGGGCTGTAAAGTGATCAATTTCGACATCATGCCTTCTGATCAAACGCATGAAAATCTCACTTTCATCAAGGGCGATATCTCTGATGAACAGAGTGTCTGTGATGCCTGCGAAGGTGTTGATACGGTTTTCCATACCGCTGCCATTATTTGTTTGATGGGAGGCTCTGCAGTTTCACAGCAATACCGCCAACGCGCCTTTAACATTAATGTCAAAGGCACTGAAAATATCATCAAGGCCTGCCATTTGCACAAGGTGAGTCGTCTGGTCTATACCAGCTCTAACAATGTCGTATTTAATGGCAAACCTTGCCCTGATATGGATTCAAAAACACCTTATACCAACCGGGTAATTGATGTTTATACCGAAACCAAAATGGCGGCCGAAAAACTGGCTCTGGCTGCAAATGGCAAACATGTCTTGCTGACGTGCGCTATACGCCCAGGTGGCATTTATGGCCCCGGCAAAAACTATATGTTAGATGGCCTGGTGACAGAACTGTTTGCGGGCCGCATCCTGTTTTCTATCGGCAATGCCAACTCGATACAGGATAATTCATTTATAGATAACCTAGTGCACGGTCATGTGTTGGCCGCTAAAGCTCTGGTAGCTGGCAATGCCGCTTGTGGCAAAGCCTACTTTATTACCGATGACCAACCCAGGAATAACTGGGAGTTTATAAGGTGCTTCATTGAAGGCCTGGGCTATAAATATCCTGAACGCGCAATATCTGTGCCTGTGTTACGTGCAATTGCTGTAGCTTGGGAATGGTTGCACTTTACCTGTCACTTTCCTGAACCCGCCATAACACCACTGGAAGTGGAAAAATCGGGCATTACCCATTTTGCCAATATTAAAGATGCAGAACGCGATTTAGGTTATTCACCACTGTACACGGTAGATGAAGCAATTCAGCTCAGCTTGCCTTATTACAGAAAACAGTTAGATGAACTGAAACAGGCTTGAGTATTTACAATAAAAAAAGCAGGCGCATTCACTGATAAATGGCCTGCTTTTAGAAGCACCTTTAAACAAACACTTTGATACTATCGCCCTCTAACTGCCATGCAATATCAACCAGTTTAAGTTCTTCAATAGGTTTGGTGGTATTGTCAATATTTGCCCCGCGACATTCACCTTTACCATCAAAATAAAAGCCATGGAACGGACAACGCACACAGTCATTTTCTATTCTTCCGCCAAAACCCAAATGGGCACCCTGATGCGGGCAATAGGCATCCAGAACATGCACTTCACCTTTTGAATCTTTATAGGCAACCAGTTGCTCGCCGGCTACGGTATACGATTTTATCTTGCCCTGTGGAATGCTCTTTACTGCATCGAGTAGATGCCAGGATTTTTCCTCTACCAGCTTGATTTTTTCAACGGGCGGCACAAAGTTTTTGGGGTAGAAGGTTTTCCCCCAATCAATAACGTTTTGCATATGTTTTTCATTGGGTAAAAATTTATTCGTTGCTAATATTTTTCTTTTGTTCCAGATAACACGATCAACATCAAATTCATTCTGAATGTAATTTGCCATTAACAGGGCTAATAAATCAACCAGGCTTCGATTGGGCGACAGCAATTTAAAGGGCTTTTCCAGCCACGGAGAAATAGTATCCGGTGATAATGCCATGGTGACATAAACACGGGTACGATCTTCCCCTTCCGGCGTTAAACTGACGAGTGCATGAAATTCCGGAGAGCCCATACCATCGGCATTCACAACCGCCAGGCAAGGGCCGTGATAGGCGTAATCATGATGCAATTCCAGTGCAAAAAATCGCGACATAAATCGTATAAACGGATTAAACGAACAGGAACCATAATGGAAACGGGTATCCTGCTCTAACGTTATCTTGTCAGGTGTTACGACATGGTTATAGATTTTGGAGTAATCCCATAAATGCACACCCCGAAAATGCATATTATCGGAGCCATTCTCCACAAAATCCATCACGTGGGTATTTTCAAACAGTACGGGTTTACTGGTGACATACTGCGTAGGAAACAACTTGTCATATAGCTTTGGGAATGGTCTGTCGGGTACCTGCAGATTTTCACCGTACCAGACAAAAATAACGCCAATGTGTACCACACACACCATGGGTTCTTTGTTTTCAAACAGCACGGTATAGCCACTTTTATCGGGCTTCGGTGTTACGGTAACAAATGTATCCAGAAACAAAATCTTTTCCGGCCTTTTTTTCTCAAATTCGGCGACAGGCATCAAGTTAAACCAGGTGTGCAAACGCTGTGGTCTGGGCCTTTTGGAAGGTACTGCAGCGGAATTGTGTGGGTTTTGCTCTGGTAAATTAGGTTGCACAAGACTATTCATACTATATCCTCTCCAATAAAGGCTTTTAAGCTTACTGGTAACAACTTTACACTTGAGTTTACTTTTACACAATAGTTTACTATTGTTATTTAATCATTTTTATTTAACACAATAAGTGACCGACTATGGCCGAAAAAAGTGCAAGCATCCTTGATCGCAGAGAACGCCGAAAACTGGAAGTGGATGCAAGAATTAAAGCTGCGGCAATCAAACTGCTTTCTATCAAGGCGCTGGAAGACTTGACGGTGGATGAACTAAGTGAAGAAGCCGATGTATCGAAAAAGACCTTTTATAATTATTACCCGTCAAAACAGGATTTAATTGAAGATATCAGCCAAACCCTGTTGATGGCTGAATCGGCCAAAAACTTTGCTGCCGCCATGGAAAAATTCCATACCACGCAAGAACGCCTGCACTATTTTGTGGTTCAACAAGGCAAGAACCTTTCCGATGCAGAATTATTGAAACGCAACCTGATTAAACACGCCATGCTGGATTTATCAGTGAATACTGAACGCTCTCGCGCCAAGCTGGAAAACAGCATCCAGATTTTTGAGCGCCTGTTTATTGAGGGCCAGAAGATCGGCGATGTGAATGATAAATACAGCCCGCGTTTTCTGGCAGAAATGATAGCCGGCATGCTGGAAACATCGGCTATCCACTGGATACACCTGCCTGATTATCCGGTGAATAAACGCTTCAAGGAATTGAATCAGTTGATGATGGATGTTGCGATTAAATAGGTGTCAAAATTTTACATTTTTATTATGTTTTGCCATGCAATGCGAATTAATCATCGGCATAAATATCCACATCCTTGGTTTCCTTGATAAATAATGCGCCAACAACACAGGTGATGAGCGCGATGATAATGGGATACCATAAGCCGTAATAGATATCACCCTTATACGCCACCAGTGCAAATGCCGTTGTGGGCAATAAACCACCAAACCAGCCATTGCCGATATGGTAGGGCAATGACATTGACGTATAACGTATCCTGGTAGGGAACATTTCTACCAGCATCGCGGCGATGGGGCCGTATACCATTGTTACATACAGCACCAGAATCGTTAGCAATACCAACACCATAAGTTTGTTGATTTGTGCAGGGTCTGCATTCGGCGGATAACCCGCCTCTTTAATTGCAGCGCCAATCACAGCTTTGAACTGTGTTTCTTTTTCTTTACTGATCGCATCAAAATTGAGCCCGTCTTCTGCCATCGTTGCCGCAAAAGAAGCGATTTCCTTGTCGCCAATTTTAATCACCGCAACACTGCCAACAGGTGCAGCCACATTTTGATAATTAACCGAACTTTGTGACAATGCCTGTTTCGCGATATCGCAAGAGCTTGCAAACTTTTTGGTATTGGTAGGATTGAACTGGAAATGACAATCAGCAGGATCCGCCGTTAGTACAACTGGGGCATTTTCAAGGGCTTTTTCAAGCGCTGGATTGGCGTAGTGCGTCAAGGCGCTAAAAATCGGAAAGTAGGTCAATCCCGCGATTAAACAACCTGTCAAAATAATTGGCTTGCGCCCGATTTTATCTGACAGCATACCAAACACGATAAAGAACGGTGTACCTATCACCAAAGATGCAGCAATAAGAATATTCGCAGTTGCACCATCAACCTTCAGCGTTTGTTGCAAGAAAAACAAGGCATAAAATTGACCCGTATACCAGACAACCGCTTGCCCTGCTGTTAAGCCAACCAGTGCAAGAATAACGATTTTCATGTTTTTCCATTGCCCGAATGATTCTGTGAGTGGCGCTTTGGACGTTTTTCCTTCTTCTTTCATCTTGGTAAAAGCCGGGGATTCATTCATCGCCAGCCGAATCCAGACTGAAATGGCTAACAGGATAGACGATACCAGGAATGGAATACGCCATCCCCAGTCAGCAAATGCTTCTTCGCCGATAGCGGTACGCACACCGAGAATCACCATCAACGACAGGAAAAGGCCTAATGTTGCTGTGGTTTGAATCCACGCGGTAAATGCGCCGCGCTTGCCATGGGGAGCATGTTCTGCAACATAGGTTGCTGCACCACCGTATTCACCACCCAGGGCCAAACCTTGCAAAATACGCAGGGACACTAACAGAATAGGCGCTGCAATGCCGATAGAGGCATAGTTAGGGAGAACCCCGACGCAGAATGTTGATCCGCCCATAATCAGGATTGTTACTAAAAACGTATACTTACGACCCACCATATCGCCTAAACGACCAAAGACAAGTGCGCCAAATGGGCGAACGATAAAACCCGCCGCAAATGCCAGTAACGCAAATATAAATCCGGTATTAGGGTCTGTACCTGCAAAAAACTGTTTTGCTATGATCGCTGCCAATGCGCCGTACAAGTAGAAATCATACCATTCGAAAACAGTACCGAGTGATGATGCAAAAATAACTTTGCGCTCTTCTGATCTCATTCTGCCAGACGTAGCTGCTGCCTTCGCCATTTTTGTCTCCTTTTCAATGGATATAGCGTGCAAAAAGTGAACGCTAGCAAATATCTCTTTTTAGAGTATATCGGACAGTCTCTGTAAAACTAAGATTCCTTCAATATCTTTTTGAAAATGCCATCAGCCACGCGAATAGGCAACCACTCAAGGAATGAGCGCTGTGGATCGGCCTTCACCGAATAGGCGGCTTTGGGGTTCTTGTCGGTCAGTGCCTGGTAGATAACGCTGGCGAGGTATTCAGGTTCGGCGGCTTTCTGGTTGGCTTCGGCAGTCATCTTACCGAATTTCCTCAGCTGCGGGCCGAAAAGTTTGCTGTTATCGGCAGCGCGATTGAAATCTTCCACTACATTGCTAACCAGGTTGGTCTTGAACGGGCCAGGCTGCACCTTGATAACCGGCACACCATAAATCGACAATTCGCGGCGCAAGGCATCGGAATAGGCTTCGATGGCATATTTGCTCATAGCATAAGGGCCATTGAATGGTGATGCCGTGTGCCAGCCCGTTTCGGAGCTGACATTAACGATACGGCCATGGCGCAACAGCGGGAAGAAAACCTTGTTCACACGCCAGGTGCCCATCAGGTTGATATCCAGTACGCGCGCCAGCAGCGCCTCATCCATTTCAATCAGCGCACCCACACGCAGGATACCGGCAAAATTCACCACGGCATCGAGCTTTTTGGCATGATGCTTCACTTCGTCTCGAGCTGCTTCAATACTCTCTGTGTTAGTGACATCCATGAATACCGGTATTATGCCCGCCTGCCCTTGCAATGTATCGAGCCCTTTCTGGTCACAATCGGCGGCAAACACTTGCCAGCCTTGCTGCGCGAGGTGACGCACGAGGGCCAGGCCCAGGCCACCTGCCGCTCCGGTAATCAAGGCTGATTTTTTCATGTTAACTCTCCAGTTTGAATGGGTTTATGCCCCTACCATTACTGCCTGTGTTGAGGCAGTAATAAAAGATCCATCAGCAGCGAGAGTGATCTCACGGCCAACAAATTCCTGCTCCAGCATTTGTTCGCACAATGCCACATCATTACACCTTGCCACTGTACGCTCCCCTGATGGCAAGTCGCAATAGGCGATGGCATGTGAAATTTCGGCTTTGTTGAAACACACGGTATAGGCCACCACCCGGGCAGGGCCTGCATATTCGCCCCTGAGCGGCAGTGGTTGTTCAATGCCTGCCACTTCATCGCTGACATCCACATAGGTATAAGGCTTGTCTCCCGGTTGGTTCGACATCAGGCAACAGCCATGTTTGCCAAACATACCGCTTAAATTATTCACCAGGCCAATCTTGCGTTCGTTCTGCGGTGATTCACGCAGCACTTCAGCCATGCGCGCCAGGGCATCAACACCGCCGTGATTGAACGGGCCTCCGGCAAAGGCCATGGAGCCGCTGATGTTAATGGGGCAAGTGGCGGGCAGTTGTAAATCGCGCTGCGAGCAGGCAACGGCCGAGGCAAAGGGGCTGTAGAGTTCAGCCATATCGACATCGTTCGGCGTTAAACTGGCAGCCTCGAACAGGCGCTTGCCACTGAGCACCGTGCCCGGGTTGGTGTAAAGGTTGGGCTTCTGTACCAGCAGCGTCACTTTTTTGTTCAGTGCTGCCGCTAACGGGAATATCCAGCGGCTTTCGGGAATGCACAGTGCGCGTGCCTTGGCCACCGAGCACACAATAATCGCCACCGACTGGTTGACATTCCACTGGCTCATCAGGCGCTTGGAATAGGGATACGCGATATAGCCGTTTTTCTTGTCGATGGAGAGTAATTGTTCAGGCGTAAAATTATCGTGGCTCCACGCGTGCGGGTTTTGTGCAGCGACATGGCTGAAGCCGCTGTACATTTCTGCTATGCGTCGACGGTTTTGTTCCAGCGTTTCACCAAGATGGTGGCGCAAGGCCGATTCGGCCAGGGCATAGTATTCGCCGGGCGCCCATACGCCACACTTATCATCCAGATCAGACATGAAAGGGTCGGGAATATCATAAAAAACATCCGGTTTAACGTCGGTTTGCAAGGTATCGTGTACCTGCACGCCGGTAATCATGCTGCGCAACTCGCGGTAGCGCGATTCGCCACCGGTGACTACACCCGCCTGCTGGCGGCCGGCGCGGATGTCTTCACACAATTCGAAAAAGGTCATTACCTGCAATACGCCCAGATCAGCCAAAATGGTTTTCGCCGCAGGGCAACCCAAAGCATCGGCCAACAGTTTGCCGGGATTACTGTATTTCCACGAACCTTTTTGCACGGCAATGGATTCTATGTTGCCTAAAATAGCCTGCGTGCCCTTATCTGCACCGGCATTGCTGGCCGCATCACGAATGGCTTGTGCCATCATTTCTATGGCTTCCGGGCAGGCCTGAGGATCGTCTGAAGTCACCTGGGCAAAACCCACACCCACGATCACAGGCGTATTATCGTTAATCACTGACATGTTCTTGCTCACCTTATTACCCATCGTAAAACCAGCCTTTACACACCATTAAAAAGGGTTTGGTAGGCTCTTGAATATTCAACTGACTCTGCACATACTGGGAAAATTAAATATATTGCCATAGCTAAATATACTGTAGTATATTTGTACATCATTATGCACACCATTGCAACTGGCAACACCGATTTGGGGGTTTGAACATGGATACTTTAGAAAACATGCAACGCATCCTGCAAAAACAACAAGAGGCTTTCCTGCAGGAAGGTTTTGTCACCGCTGAAGTTCGTATCGACCGTTTGCAGCGTGTTAACCGCATGGTCGGTGAAAACCAGCAGGCCATTATTGATGCGTGTAATAAAGATTTTGGCAACCATTCACGCCATCAGGCACAAATGTCGGAAGTGGCGGCCATCATGGGTGGCGCGCAGGATAACTGTAAACACATCAAGAAATGGATGAAAGCCGAGAAACGCAAACCGATGTTCCCGCTGGGATTTATGGGCGCCAAAGCCCGCGTTGAATACCAGCCCAAAGGTGTTATCGGCAACCTGTCTACCTGGAATTTCCCGGTGTATACCGCACTGATGCCCTTGCTGGGAATTTTTTCTGCGGGCAATCGCGCCATGTTGAAGATGTCAGAATTAACCCCGGCCACTTCTGCCCTGATACAAACCCTGGTCGCCCAATATTTTGAAGAAAGTGAACTAGCAGTGATTACCGGTGGCCCGGAGGTTGGCGCACAATTTGCGGCGTTACCGCTGGATCACCTTATTTTTACCGGCGGCACCAACATTGGCCGGCATATATTGCAGGCCGCTGCCGCCAACCTGACACCTTGTACTTTAGAGCTGGGTGGAAAATCGCCGGTGATTATTGGCCGCTCTTACGATATCGCCAAGGCTGCCAACCGCATCATGACCGGCAAAGCACTTAACGTGGGGCAAGCCTGTCTGGCTCCCGATTATTGTTTTGTGCCGTTTGAGAAAAAAGACGATTTTATCAAGGAAGCGACCGAATATTTTTCTACGCTGTACCCTACTGTGCTGAACAATCCTGATTACACTTCGGTGATTAACGAAAGACACTATCAACGTGTTAGCCGCCTGATCAACGATGCCAAAGAAAAAGGCGGTGACGTGCGTGTTATCAATCCTGCAAAGGAAGATTTCAGCCAACAGGCTCCCGGCATGCACAAGATTCCAATGACCTTGATTATCAACCCGTCTGCCGACATGCTGGTGATGCAGGAAGAAATTTTTGGCCCGGTGATTGCGATCAAAACCTATGACAATATCAACGAATGCATCCAGTATATCAATGCCCATGGCAGGCCTCTGGGCTTGTATTATTTTGGCAACGATGCGGCTGAAGAACGCCTTATTCTCGACAAAACCATCAGCGGCGGTGTTACCATCAACGATGTGATGAACCACTCCAGCTGTGATGATTTACCGTTCGGTGGTATTGGCGCATCGGGCATGGGCAACTATCATGGCTTTGACGGTTTCCGCACCTTCAGCCATGCACGTGCGGTGTTCAAACAAACTGGTGTAGATGTGATGAAGCTGGCTAACATGTTGCCGCCTTATGGCGACAAGTGCCAGAAGCAACTGGACAAGATGACAAAATTATAAACCTTAAGGGTATGGCACTGACTTAAGAAAAATGTGGCGCTGCTTAGTCTCCCCTGCGCAGTAGGGGACGACTGCATGGATGCAGGAGCTAAAGCCGAAATGTCGCGTAGCGACAGAGGGGTTCAAACCGACCCCTCCGGCACTGCGTGCCACC
>CAZTZY010000082.1:0-13219 GCA_964617765.1 uncultured Spongiibacteraceae bacterium | reverse complement strand
CTGGATAAATCCTGATATTTTTTCATGATGTCTTCAATAATAGTTATGGAACCCCTGAATAACTGTCATTTCGAACCCTTCTTAAATTCAGGGTAAACTCTGTGAAGAATCTTTCAATTCAAACAGTTAGGGAACCTCTGAATAACTGTCATTTCGAACGCAGTGAGAAATCTAACCACTTGAATTAAAAAGATTCTTCACTGCGTTCAGAATGACAAAAGGGAGTTATTAAGAGGTTCCTTAGATTTCTCACAGAGCCTACCCTGAATTTAAGAAGGGTTCAAAATGACATTTAGCCAGATCCTCCTTAGTCAATATAGTGATGTAATTTAAGCCAACTTACCGTTTCTTCCACACCCGTTTCAAGCGAATAAGGCAATTCGCCACAAATTTCCTGCAATGCCCTGGTATCATGCGTCATATCGGTTAATAAATTATTCAACCGAAAACTGGTCAGTGGCGGATTCTCCCAGCCCAACAATTTGAAAACATCTCCGGCTTTTGCTGCCAATGCCAATAGAAACACCGGTACTTTTTTAGGCCGGCTAACCTGCATTTTATCGGCGATTAACAAAGCCCATGCTGATAATTCCAGCGGGGGATAATCACAAAGATAAAACATTTTCTTATGCACTTTTTCAACAGGCGCAAACATTAATTGATCGAGCTGATAGACAGAATTTCGCACAAAACCAAACGATTTTAAAATCGTCTTCCCTGCAGGATGCAAATACAGTTTTTTATTCACCGTCAAAAAGAAATTCAGGTAAGGCACACCAAACCACGGCCCCCAGATGGATGTTGGCCTGAAAATAAACCATTCGGGAATATTGCCGGCCGCCTCTTTCACAATGCGCTCTCCCAACACCTTGCTCTCGCCATAAGGGGTGGTCGGGCAATAATCCTCATCACCTTTCGGCTGATAACCGATCTCACACACTAACCGTGAAGATGCAAATGCTACACGCTGCAAATCCGGCAAACCCTCGCAGGCGGCAATCAGCTTCCGCACACCATCCGTGTTAGCAGCATAATCCGCTAGGAATTTTCCATCCAGGTCGGTGCGTGCTGCCAGATGGAAAATATACTGCGGCGAAAATTCCCGAATTTTATCCGCTACCAGTAACGGCGCATCACTGCCAAAATCCACTTTTACCCAATATTCATTATGCTGTGGATTACGCGGTGGCAGGCTATCAAGGTTCAGCACCTGCACGTCAGGCTGCGCCAGATAATAGGCCATCAGGTTACTGCCAATAAACCCGGAACCGCCAGTGATCAGTATCTTCTTCATAGTTTCACATTAGCCATTACTGGTTGAACTTCCCGAAGTAGGTTTCAATAATATGCGGTGCCACGAGGGCAATGTTTTTAACCGTGATTTTTGCATCATTATCGCAATCCAATGCCAGCGTTAACTTGCCCGAATCCATAGGGAACAAATGGGCATTCATAACAGCAGTACCTAACAAATAGGTATAACTTTGGCCATCGCCATGCACAGGAAATCTCACAGCCGTGCTTTCGTCATGCGGTGCCAATAAGGTAGCGAAGGATAGCGAGGCTTTATGACAACGGCCTGTATTTGATGCTACCGACAGGGTAATTTTCCATAACGCATTGCTTGTACCTGAAGGCAATACTTGTGCAGGCACATACCATTGCAGAGAAACTGATGAAGGGGAATCTGATGGCAAGGAACCTGCAGAAGCCGCGCTTTTAATTACCTTTGTCTCATTACTCTCAAACAATACCGACACTGGAATATGTGCTGGCAAATGAATGGCAGGAGCCGGCCTTAAATACGACACCAGAAATAACATGGTTGCTATGGCGATAAGCTGAATGGCGTATTGATTGAAGATGTAACCGTATTTAGGCCCGAAGTCGCCAGCAATACCCATCCTGGATTCATAAGGCCGGTTAAACGCCAGGGCAATACCAACTGATGCCAATGGAATTAACAATAGCTCCAGATTATCAATACTGTAACGAATGTTATAAAGCACCAGTGCAGTTTGCAGTATCTGTAAAACAACACCGGCAGCCAATACGATAACCAGGAAGTACCTTTGCTTCAGCGCCCAGACAAAAGCCGTTATAGCACCGGCAAGCTCCACACAACGCCAGATGGAAACCGCTATGGGCTTATCAGTAACGCTGAATAAGGTCACCCACGAAATTTTAGTCAGATACCAGTGGAGCAGTTCGCTTATCGACCTGCTATTGAGAAACTCCATTGCAACAGCGGCATGCTGCCCACTACCCACCACAGTGCGCATATTACTACCATGTTCATAGCTCAATCCCAAAGGCAGTGGCTCAAAACCATTGGTCAGTAAATGCGTGCCAAAAAAAAGCGCCCCACCAGACCCTGTGTCTATGGCCGGCAAACCAAACAATACGAAATTTTTCACAATAAACAGCAGCGGTAAAACCAGGCCAGATATACAGGCAATTAACAGATGCCCTGTTTTTTTAGCGGCGCCCAGTTTAAAAATATAAAAAGCCAGTAACAGAATAATAAAAATAATCGCCGGATACAGCCATACACCCCTTGTTAGTATCGATGCACTTAATGCCAATGCCGCAACCGGTATCGCCCATTGTTTGCCCGCATTGATTTCCAACAGCCCCCAAAACCACAACAGGGTAAACAGAAAAAACGGGGGTTCGGAAAGCGACGTGGGAATCCACTGGCACATCAAGGGCGATGCCGCAAACAGGCCGGCTGCAATCAGCCCAGATGACCTTGAATACAGCCTTCTGCCAATACCATAAACCAGTAGCACCATAAAAACGCCTGCAATCAGGTTCGCAAATTTAACAATATGATGCTCGCCACCAAACAATGCGGGCCATAAAAAAGAAATCGGCGAGGTTACAATAGATTCCTGACTAAATAAAAAACCTATGCCCTCATCAAGAATTTTTTTGGCAAAAGGCAAATACACATTAGCCGCATCCAACGCAATAGGACTATAGAAAAATGTCAGCAGTGCATTACAGAAATAAATGAAAATGATGAATATCAGGATGTTTCGCTGTGATGCGTTTATACCAACATCTACGACCACTTCCGTTTCCTGAGTGCTATTTTTCGGAAAATAATTCAATCCAATATCCTGCATTTATTGACTAATTAACAGATGCTTCAAGCCCTTACAGCAATAACAATACCCAATACAATCAAGGCAATACCAATAAAATATTGCAGCTGAAATCGCTCACCAAAAACAAAATGACTGCCAATGGGCACCAAAATAAATGCCAATGCCATAAACGGGTAGACTTTACCCAATTCCGTTTTTTGCAATATCCAAACCCATGCTATTGAAGTAATACCATAAAGCATCATCGCAGCAAAAAGCGTTGTCAGTGTTTTAAGTGCAAAAAAACTACCCGTCTCTGTTAACGAAGCTGCACTCATCTTGAACAAAATCTGGCCGATAGCCAAACCAACCACACATAAAACCGCTATTAATTGTACAAACATTTTTGTTCCCGCTTATCCAAATGGCTCTTATATAGTCTGCTTCCAGCCTCCCCTATAAAATAGGGGAGGTGGCACGAAGTGCCGGAGGGGTTACTTACCATATTTTACCCCTCTGTCGCTAACGCGACATCTCCCCTGTTTCACAGGAGAGACTAAATCTCGCCCAGTTTTTATTCAAACTATTTACCCAAACTCTTTTGTCAAACTTTTCAAACCGTACTCAACATCTTCCCATGTTGAAAATCCTCGGTACTCATAATATAAGCATCCTGAATGAGGTTTACGATCCAACCGCTCAAGACTGATCTTTTGCAATCGTTGCTGGCCAATAAAGATATACGCATAAAAGACAAACGGGAAAAGTCCCATCCATGTTTGCATTTGTGAACGGTAATGAAAGCATTTGCGGATATATCCAAATCTCTGGCTAAACGGAATGGTTTCAATAACTATTTCGCCATTACTGCTTATAGGGTGCATTACTCGAAAAAATGGTGCCGGGCATTGATATCCATTATAGAGTGAAAATTGCCAAACCTTATCTGCCAGTTCATAACGATTAGCTATAGTTGCAGATACCGCATGCAAAATATCATGATCAGGATGCCCTCCCTCCCATGCTGGTACAAAAATTTTCCGTATCGACTTGTGTGATGCCAAAAAAGACCCAAGCCAGTCAGCCAATATTTTCAGATCCCTTAACAATTTGCCATCTTCAATTCCCAGCTGCTTGCCTATGAAGAGTATTTTATTTTTATCTACCCCGAAGTGGCTCAATACTTTTATGGATTCCAGATTTCGTCGTTCAAAAGCAGGCCCGCCATCTGTAACAAAAACACACCAGACATCATTGCCAAGTTTTATCGCCTCTGAAATAGCATGAAATACACCATACTCATCATCCTGGTGGGCAAATAAAAAAATATGCTGGCCAGTTGTAGTATCAGTCATTTTGCTGGCAACGCTGGTTATTAAAGGTCATCGGAATCAATCCATGTTAAACACCAGTTTTTATCATCTGACATTTCCGCAATGGTTTTCCGGGTATTCATCAATTTAACGATAAATGTAAAAAAAACATGAGTGCGAATAAATCCAGAAGAAAAAAGCCTTAAGGTTTTGAAGTAGGATCGATTGGTCGTGAGTGCCATGGCTTCCAGTCCACTCTCTGCACATTTTTTTTTGGCATGGCTAATCAAAATAGGCAAGCTGGATTTGGCTTCAGGCAATACCATCACATCAAGAATAGCCAGACAAGGAATATCGTTCAGCACTGTTTTTCTGGCAATCATCACAGCAACAATGGCTGTATTTTTCCTGGCATAAAATATGTCGTAATCAGCATTGGGCGCACCCAGCCGCCACTGCAAAAATTGCGGTGTTTTTTCCAGGAAACAAGTTCTGGATTTCGACCAATGATTATAAAAAGTCTCATAGGCTTCATTAGAAAAAACTGACTCTTTGCCTGACACCGATATTTCATAACCGTTTTTAAAGAGCTTATGAAATGCAGTTAGAATTCCATGCACTAAGCCAAGCAAGACATTAAACACCGGCGCTGCCCAACGTAACTTCACTGTCGACAATATGGCATCAGCACGTAACGGACATAAATAAACAGGCAAACCCAGGGTTTTATGCCAGCCGACTTTCAGATGCCCTGGTATCACTTCTGGCCTCACAGGGAAACCGGTAGAAAAGGCAAAATGTTCCTTATGCAACTGCTCTGTAGCATAGGCACCCAGTTTGGTGAAAAGCCCCTTTCCTCTAGCATCGGGATGCGTCATCACATCACAGACCATGGCTATATTTTGCTTTTCGCCCGCCATTGAATAAGGATAAGAAATAGCAGCATAGTAGCCCATCATTTTGTCATTAGAGGTAACAATATACTCATGGCTAATTTGTTCAGTGCTGCAAAACTTCCAGGAATAATGTTCTCTGGTATTGGTTTTTGCGGCCAATGACTCAGGAAAACATAACGCAAATAACTCTCTTTGCTGTTCGAGATCAGCCGCCCTGTCAAATGCCTTGTATTGCAAATCCACTAGTACAACCCGCCATTGATATGCAGCACCTGCCCCGTCATAAAATCATTGCCCTGATCGAGCAGGTAGAGGATAGATGTCGCTACATCTGCTGGAGTACCCAGGCGTTTAAGGGGTGTCTGTTCAATCAATTCCATTTGAATATCATCAGGCACCTGATCGATGATGCCGGCATTCATATAACCCAAAGCTAACGTATTCACTGTTATCGATTTACTGGCAAGCTCTAATGACAATGATTTGGAATAACCCAGGATGCCGGCTTTGGCAGCGGCATAATGAGCAGCACCCACAGCACCGCGATATGCCACAATACTCGATGTATTAATGATCCTGCCATTGCCATTCTCGCGCATGCCCGGAATAAACTCGCGACAACACAGCATGGTAGAAATGAGATTGATGCCAATAATGTGTTTAATGTCATCAACAGAGACTTTCCAGCTCATGCCATTTTTCGAACCGCCAGCGAGATTGATCAGGTTAACAACCTTGCCCTGACGCTGCTCAATGGAATTTCGCAACCCAGCAACAGAATGCTCAGACGTTAAATCGGCCTGGTATAAATGTTTTTCAGGATCAAGCCCGGCATCGATAAAAATACACTCAAGCTCCTTTTTATTACTATGATATTGGCAAGCAATCCGATGCACACCGGCAGCAAGCAGTAATTTCGTTATCTCCCTTCCCAACCCGCCACTGGCGCCTGTTAACAGCGTAATACCCGACATTGCTTATTCCCCGTACTTATACCCAACGCAGTATTGCCGCAGCCCATGTCCATCCAGAGCCTACCGCTGCAAATACCACAAGGTCATTTTTATTTATCTCATTATTCCTGACCGTTTCATCCAGTAATAACGGTATCGTTGCTGCCGATGTATTGGCATATTCATGCATGTTTGTCTTGAATTTTGCAAAGGGTAATCCCAGATTATCGGCAGCCTGCCTAAGCAGAGTGATAGACGGCTGATGGGGAATAACCATGCTGATATCATCAATGCCATATCCTGAAGCATTGGTAACATAACGAATTGCCTCAGGAAGTACAGAGGATCCTGTTTGGTAAACTGCATTAGGATTCATGGTAAAAAATTCATCCTCTGGATACACCGTAAAGTGGTCTGTATTGGATGTTTCGGCAAACAATTTACTGTAGAAAAATGCATCTTGATCCTGCGTACTCTCAAGAATAATAGCTCCAGCCCCATCGCCAAAAAAAACACAATCACGCCTGTTCCAGTCTGTTATTTTCGAAAAGGTGTCGGCACCAATCACCAGCGCCCTTTTATGGGCCCCTGAATGAATCAGGTTGGCCGCTATCGTCATCGCATAAACAAAACCCGAACACACCGCTGCCACATCAAAAGCCGGGCAATGATTTCTGATATCCAGTTTATTCTTGACCAGACAGGCTGTAGAGGGCGCTTTTCTATCGGGAGTGGTAGTAGCTACTATGATCAGGTCAATGCTTTCCTTATTGATGCCTGCTGATTCTATGGCATTTTTTGCAGCCTCAAATGCAAGATCAGAAGTCAGCTCATTGTCTGCAGAGATACGGCGCTGGCGGATACCCAGCTTGTCATATATCCACTGCGCATTGGTTTCTACCGTTTTTGCCAAATCTTCATTGGTCCTGATATTTTCAGGTACATAAGATCCGGTTCCGGAAATTTTTATAGCTATTTTCTGGTGCATATTTATCTCAAGGATGCCGGGAATATTCTTATTATCACGCTCGGAAAAACTACTCTACCCTGAACATAACAGTTATTCCCGCTCCTTATTAATCACAGCATGAAAAACAAAAAACAGATTTAAATCAATTGCCGGCACGGGAAATGGCCACCAGGCTTCTTTACGATCCGGAAAATAATGGCGCAACAAAGCAATAAGGTTGTTGCATGAATTGACATGCTCCCTGGCCATCAAATAGTCATAAGGCATGCCTTGTGCAATAGCATTTCTTCTAGGCCCAAGATGCCTGCCCAAACGCCAGGCCAATCCTGGGTCAGTGGGAATAAGAATACTTAATACACCTTTATCCTTAACGACACGTTGCCATTCCTTGATCGCCAAATGGGGCTGGTAGATATGCTCAAGCACATGGGAAGCAATAAGCCGATCAAAGCTGTTATCCGCATACGACAAGCCTTCGCCACTCTGGGTTTCAAATTTCAATTTATTGCCGTAACTATCGCCAAGCTTTTTTTGGGCAATATCCAGGGTTTTGCTATCAAGATCGGTCAATACATATTCATCAAATTCATGCCTGACAAATTCCAGATGCTCTCCTGTGCCTGCACCAATCTCCAATACCCTGGAAAACCGGTCATTCACGGAATATTTTTTTTCAGCAAGCTTATGACTTGCCCGCATAACATAAGACTGTAAAGGACTTGAATAATTTGCATCATCGTAAATATCAGCAAACCTTGCACGATGATCCAGCCAAGCCTGGTCTTCCTTATTCATGATTTACCCCGGCACTGAATTTACCCACACCATTTTTTCGCCTCAGCATATGAAAAGCCCTGCGCGGCACAGTTGAAATGTCATAAGCCAGAAATGCCAAGATCAATTGCAGCCCCATCAACATCGGCAAGGCCGCCAACATCACTGTACCGGCTGGAGTGCTAACGTTTTCACTCAATGATTTAGCCCAATGGAACGCACCAAAAGATCCACCACCAAAGAACATCAACAAACCCAGTGGCAGCTCAATGGAAGCCAGTGACATATCACGCAGGTAATAATTATAGAAAATCCTTTTGACGAAATTGCGCACATGCTTGAAAAAAAACTCGCCAATAATTTTCGATATTTTCATGCTGCTCACTTCATCGCCATACCTGGCATCCATCGGCACATCCACCACTACCGCACGCAACGTATTCAGGCGAAACAACATATCGGTTTCAAAAAAATAACGGCGGCTGATTTTTTCAAACGGCAAATGCCTTACCACTGTTGCATGGATCGCCGTATAACCATTGGTGGGATCAAATAAATCCCAGTAACCTGAAGATAGCTTGGTCATTAACGACAATACAGCATTCCCAAACAACCTGAGCGGCGGCATATTGGAAATTTGCTCAAGATCATAAAAGCGGTTGCCCTTGGTATAATCTGCTTCACCATGCAGGATGGGTGCAATAAAGGCCGGAATCAGCGATACATCCATTTGCCCGTCACCATCAATCTTGATGATCACTTCCGCACCGGCATCCACAGCCGCCTTATAACCGGTTAATACCGCACCGCCGACGCCCTGATTGATTTCATGATAAATAACCCGAACCCGGGGATCATTGCAGCTCTTTTCCACCAGCGCGCCACTCTTCTCGGGGCAGGCATCATCAACCACAAAAATAGCATCCACTTCACTGCCAATTCCGGCAATGACCGCACAAATATGGGCAGAAACCTTGTAAGTGGGAATAACAACAGCAATCATCGGGAATGCCTCAAACTATTTTTATTATTGGTTTGGCGAGGGAGTGCTTTCAATACCTGATTGCAATACCCAAGATCGAAGAATAGCCTTTTTTGGCTGTTGATTCCATTCATTGGCACAGCAATAGCCTGAGCTCTATTACCAGAATGCATTGAGCCGCCTGCCCTCACATTTTCAACTGGGAATTAGTGCTATCCAAGTTTCCGATATAGCGAAAAAATTGCCCAATTTTCTCTATTCAGATTAAGATGATATAACAATAACTTTAATAACAATGGCTTGCAGATCTGCCCAAACGCCCTTTTATCTAGCTGTATACTCATTTCCGGAAATATATATGCTGCAATTAGCCACTTTTTCGATAACATTTTTATCCTGCCTGCTGCTTTTGAGATCATCCAGACTGGCAAGCCCTGCGGAATACCTGATTTATTTTTTCTTGTTTTTTTCTGCTGAAATAATCATCAGCGGCAACCTGCTTTCTTCATACAATGTCCTGGACGATGTCAAATACTGGCTATTGGCCGGCATAAGCTTTTTTATTTTCTCCCTGATTATCTTGCTGATAACCCATGGCAAAAGCGCTTTCATAATATCCCGACCTAATAACCTGATTCATAATGTAGTGGCCACACAATGGTCGAACTTTGAAAAAATGCTCATCATTCCCATGGGCATAACTGTGCTGTTGATTATCTGCATTAACTTCACAGTTATTGTATTGACACCGCCCCATCATTGGGATGGCATGACCTACCATTTACCCCGTATGCTGTATTATTTAAAACAACACAACCTCAATTATTTTGATGCCAACTATTGGGCTCAAGTAGTACACCCAAAAAATTCTACCATTCTGGTGTTATATTCTTATCTGGTTTCCGGAAAGAATGAAAACGCCACTCAACTGGTACAATTCATTGCATACATCGTCTCCATTGCCAGTGTATATGCCATCAGCTTGCAATTATCCACTAAGAAGCAGGCTTTATTTGCAGCACTAACCAGTGGGCTACTGATTGAATGGATACTGCAATCAACCACTCTACAAAATGACCTTCTTATTACCGCTTTTTTCGGCATAACGATTTATTCGCTGCTGGCATTCAGAAAAACAGGCAAACACATTTATCTTGCACTTTCGGTAACCGGTGCGAGCATTGCACTCGGAATAAAGGCATCGGTTTTACTGCCACTACTTTCTGCAGGAATTATTGCCTTATTCTGTTTGTACGACAAAAAAATTAGCATTAAGAAAACTGCTATCAATACTTCAATTTTCATGTCTTTTGGCATTATTGCATTATTAATATTTACCATGCCGGCAGGCTATCTTGATAACTATCGCCAATTTGGTCATCCGGTAGGACCAGCTTCCGTAAGAACAATGCACTCCTTTGAAGGCATGCCCATAGAAGGTGTCGTCAAAAACGGCAGTAAAAACATGTTGCGTTACAGTATGGAATTTTTATCTGCTGATGGCATACCACGCATAGGGATTGTTAACAGCACCCAAAATTTTGCCAGGAATATTCCTGCTAAACTTATCTCCATGGCAGGTATAAACCTGGAATCACCTGAAGCCACCAGAGTAGCGTTCACCATTATAAAAAATCCGGCAATCCATCCTGATTTTTCTTACTGGGGCGTATTGGGATTTGCATTGATTTGGCCAATGGTACTTATATCGGCCTTTGGCAGAAAGCAGGGTATTGCCTTTAGGATATTTTCAATCGCTTCGATTATATTCTTGATTACCCAGGCCTATGCCGGTCCTTATGACCCATGGCGAGGACGTTATTTTGCAATCGCAGCCATCCTTGCAGTTCCTGTAGCTGCACAAGTTCTGAATATAAAACACCGATTGTTCCAGATATATCTATTAGTAGTAATTTTGACAGCCTGTACAGCCGCTTTATCAGCCACGATATTGCGCAATGATGGCCCGCTGATATCATATGATCACAATGGGAAACATACAAAATCCATTTTTATAATGGATAGAATGGAGTTGCTAACAATCAACAAACCAGAGTCCTATCCAACCTTGAAAAAGTTTGAAGATAACGTTCCACAGGATAGTATTGTAGCCATATATTTATCCGAGGATTCACTCGAATACCCGTTGTTCGGTGAGAAACTGGACAGAACTCTTATACCTGTTAAACCTTTTGCCAAACCATCCATTGCCATACCTTTAAATGCTGAATATTTACTTTATCAATCAGGTTTTCCATGCGCATCAGAAAACGACATACATCTTGGAGAAAACTGGTTTTTACGTAAACTGGATAATGGAAACCGGAAGTGTTTCTAATTGCTGGACATAATTTAACTTTATCAGGAAAATTTGATGCCTATAAAATTTTATACCGACTCTATAAAACTCGATATATTCGTTATATTCATTCTTTTCCTTGCTGGATTAAAGTTTACTTTCGGCCTGGAAACTTCACTTGACCTTGGACTCCAGGATGAAACCAGTTATTTATATGCTGGCGTAAAATTTGCGGAACTGGGCTATCCCGGGGCGCAGTGGGGACCACTTTACAGCTTATGGTATTATTGCTTATCGCTCCTGGAGCCAGACAGAGTTAACCTGTTTTACCTTAACAGCCGATTAATGATAATTTTACCACCCTTGTTTATTTATATTTTCTTACGAAAAAACAGGGTAACAATTTCTACTTGCATGGTTATAGCCTGGCTTCTACTCGTTTGCCGAGCGAATGCCAATACGATACCTAAAGTTTCTCATTTTGCACTACTGATAATCCTGGCCACCTTAATCATTGTCCATTCAACGCGCACCCTTTTCTGGAACTCTTCAACTGGCGCAATTGGCGCACTGATTGCTGCCTATGTGAGGCCAGAATACTTTTATGCATACCTGCTCTTTTCGTTGCTTTTTATTGCAGTGCTCGCTTCAAACTTTCGTGATCTAACAAAAAAACAATGGATTTTTTCTTCAGGATTAATACTAGGTTCTTTTGTTTTGCTGAATTTCTCAGGATTACCGACAAACGGCGATAGAAGTATTGTTGCATTTGGCCAGCATTTTTCCTGGAATTGGGTCACATGGACTGGCAGCAGCCTTAATCCATGGACAAATTGGGAAATGATCATGGAAAAAAACTTTGGCAATGCGCATAGCAGCATAGGTGATGCAATAAGAAATAATCCACAAGCATTTTTTAAACATTTAGTTTACAACCTAAATCCCCTCGTCCATTTAAAGCATCTACCTATACTTGCTTTGCCGGCCTTTATTCCTGTGGGTAAAATCCCTATGGAAAACATATCATTAATCCGTAGCCTGATATTACCTATCAGTATTATTGTGTTAGTATTCATTACTATATTTATTATCACCAAACACAAAATCATAACCGGCAAAATCCGTAATAATTTCCCTGCCAACAAAAGCCTATTCATTATTATTGGCATTTTCCTTTTCCCAGGCCTCGCATCAATAGTGCTTATCTATCCGCACAACCACTATATTTTAACAATAGGTGTATTAAGTTTGTCGTCAATCCTTTTCCTGCTTAATAATCCATCTGCAGAAGAAACAACTCCTAATTACAAATATGTATTGTCACTCGGTTTATTAATGATGCTAACACCGCAATACGCCAATCAAGATGCAGGTCGCGATACACATCAATCAAGCAAATTAAGCATTATTCGTTTTATACAAACACTTGATATTACCAAACCCGTTAACATGCTCGAAGCTGACGGTGGCTATAATACTTACATCGGGGATAATTTTAACCGAATTCCTGAGTCTGAGAAAAATTCATCGTTTGAACACTTCCGATCAGAACATCATATCAACATGATTATTCTCACTGGCTTCTTAACGCAAGACTCCCGCTATATAAATGACCCTGAGTGGCTCGAATTTATTGAAAACTATCAGCATTATGGTTATCGGCAATTATCTATTCCCAATACCGAAACAAGAATTATTGTTGCAAATGAGCTGTTGGATTAATTTGAGATAATGCTAAGAAGTTAATTCTAACGATTAATTTCATGCTTACACATTCAATCATTGGCATGCAAATGGGAAGGTAACTTGCATTAGTCTCCCCTATGCTATACGGGAGGCTTATCCGAGATAGCTTCAACCAAAGTTTGTGGCGCCTTCAATTAGTCTCCCCTGCTCAGTAGGGGAGATGTCGCGTAGCGACAGAGGGGTTAAAACTGACC
>CAZTZY010000081.1:0-13239 GCA_964617765.1 uncultured Spongiibacteraceae bacterium | reverse complement strand
AGCCACCAGCGGTAATACCGGTATCGCACTGGCCATGGTCGCTGCAATGAAAGGCTACAAGATGGTTTTAATTATGCCATCACACATGAGTGCAGAGCGGAAATTATCCATGACAGCGTATGGTGCAACGCTGATTGAGGTATCCAAAGAGGAAGGCATGGAGGGAGCAAGGGATTTGGCGCTAAAAATGCAGTCTGAAGGTCAAGGTATTGTGCTGGATCAATTCTCGAATAACGATAATCCTTTCGCGCATTATGAAACGACAGGTCCTGAAATATGGCAGCAAACCCATGGCAGGATCACGCATTTTGTCAGCTCCATGGGAACAACCGGAACAATAATGGGCAATTCCCGTTACCTGAAAAGTAAAAATCCGCAAATACAGATTATAGGGTTGCAACCTGCCGATGGTGCCATAATTCCTGGTATTCGGCGTTGGCCTGAGGCTTATTTGCCTAAAATATATGATTCGAGCCGTGTTGATCAGATACTCGATATTACTCAGGATGAAGCTGAAAGCACTATGCGGCTGTTAGCTAAAAAGGAAGGCATTTTTTGTGGGGTTTCATCCGGTGGAGCTGTGGCCGGTGCTTTAAGGGTTGCAGCCAAGCTTGAAAATGCAGTGGTTGTCGCCATCATTTGCGACAGGGGTGATCGTTATTTATCAACCGGTGTATTTTCCTGAAGTGGTTTGTAGGGATGGCTTTTTATGTATAGGGAATTAACTGCGAGAGAGATGTTATGGTTCAAGTAAGAGATGCCTATCCATTAAATGCTCAGGGCCAGGTTGATATTCCGCGCTGGATCCAGCGATTGCCTATCGCCAAACATGTGGTGATATCTCAGGATGTGCTGCAATCTGCCGCGGAGTTTGCACAACACAATGACAATACACCTAAAGAAGCCCTTTCCATATGGGGAGAAGGTTACAGCCGTTTCCTTACGGGTCTGGAGATGGCCGAAATACTCACTGATCTGAACGTTGACCAGGATACTCTCGTTGCCGCAATTCTTTATAGAACCGTTCGGGACAATACAGTCAGTATTGACATTATTCGTAAAAAATTTGGCGAGCCAGTGGCTAAATTAATTGAAGGTGTTGTGCAGATGGCAACGATTTCCAAATCGAATGCCGTATTAACTGCAGATAAAATCCTTGGTCAAAATCAGGCCCAGCCTGACCATATCAGAAAAATGTTAGTGGCGATGGTCAATGACGTACGTGTTGCCCTTATCAAACTGGCTGAAAGAACCTGTGCAATCCGTGCAGTTAAAAATAATACTGAACGTCGCTATAAAGTTGCCAAAGAGGTTTTTGAGGTTTATGCGCCTTTAGCTCACCGTTTGGGCATAGGCCATATTAAATGGGAGCTGGAAGATCTCAGCTTCCGTTATCTTGAGCCGGAGGCCTATAAACATATTGCTGCACAGCTCGATGAGCGGCGGATGGATCGGCAAAAATACATTGATGATATTATTGCCCAGCTCCGTGATGAGATTAAAGAGGCCAATATTGAGGGCGAAGTATTTGGACGAGTTAAGCATATATACAGCATCTGGCGAAAAATGCAGCGTAAAAATATCAGCTTTTCACAAGTATATGATGTTCGGGCTGTGCGTGTTTTGGTCAAGGAAGTGCGCGATTGTTATACCGTGTTAGGTATTGTGCATACGTTATGGCATACCATTCCCAAGGAATTTGACGATTATATTGCCATGCCCAAGGAGAACGGCTATCGCTCTTTGCATACAGCGGTCATCGGCCCTGATGGCAAGATTGTCGAAATACAAATCCGAACCTTTGATATGCATAATGAATCGGAATTTGGCGTATGTGCGCACTGGCAATACAAAGGTGCTGATCATGCCGTACAAACTACCGGATATGAAGAAAAAATTGCGTGGTTAAAACAGGTACTTGATGAGAGTGAATCAGAGGGTACACTGGACGATCTCGCAGATGAGCTCGCCTATGAAGTTACCGAAGATAAAATCTATGTATTTACCCCGGAAGGCCATGTTGTGGAACTGGGAAATGGTGCTACTCCGCTAGACTTTGCCTACCGAGTTCATACCGAAGTTGGACACCGTTGCCGAGGCGCCAAAGTTAACGGGCGTATTGTGCCGCTGACATATCGTCTCGAAACGGGCCAACAAGTTGATATTATCACATCGAAAGAAGCCGAACCCAGTCGTGAATGGTTACGGCCTTCTTTGGGTTACCTGAAAACGTCACGTGCCCGCAGTAAAGTTAAACAATGGTTTAAGCAACGCGATAAAGCCCAGAACATGATTACCGGCAAGGCGTTGCTGGAACGTGAATTCAAGCGCCTGGCATTAACCAGCGTTGATTATAAGGCGGTGGCTTCTAGTCTGGGTTATCCCTCGGTTGAGGATATGTATTCTGCTGTTGGCGCAGGTGATTCCGGAACCGGCCCGGTTTTAAAAGCCGCACAAGCATTAACGGTAGACCATAACCAGTTGGAATTATCACCGCAGTGGCGAATTTCCGAGCCGAAAAAATCGCAGTCAAGCAGTGAAATACAGGTTTATGGTGCCGGTAATATGCTGACGCAAATGGCCAATTGTTGTAAGCCATTGCCGGGCGATATGATAGGTGGTTATGTGACCATCGGCCGCGGAGTATCAGTACACAGGCAGGACTGCCAGCAGTTCTTACATCTGCAGGAAAAGGAACCGCAACGTATTATCGAAGTGGGTTGGGGACACAAACCACAAAGTACTTATCCTGTTGATATTTATATCGAGGCATATGACCGTTCAGGCTTGTTGCGCGATGTTTCAACCTTGTTAGCCAATGAGCGAATTAACGTTTTGGCAATGAAAACACAATCTAATCAGGAATTGAATACTGCAGATATGCAAGTCACTCTTGAAGTCAAGGATTTGCAGTCATTAAGCCGTGTCCTCGCTGTATTGAACCAGTTGCCCAATATTATTTCAGTGCAACGTATTGCTAATAGCGGCTTTTTATAATGGCCTATTCACTGGATGATTTATTGTTACTGATGTCACGTTTGCGTGACAAGGATGGTGGCTGCCCCTGGGATTTGGCGCAGGATTTCCAGTCAATCACTTCTTCTACACTGGAAGAAGCCTATGAATTGGTTGATGCGATTTTTGGCAATGATCAACAGCAAATCAAGGAAGAATTGGGTGATGTGTTATTCCAGGTAGTCTTTTATGCACAGTTAGCGAAAGAAAATCACTGGTTTGATTTTGCTGCAGTCGTTGATGTTATTACTGCCAAGCTCATTAGCCGGCATCCCCATGTTTTTCCCAATGGTGATTTAACTGCACGCTTTGATAGTGCTATTGATGTTGAGGGTGTCAAGCAGCAATGGGAGACAATCAAACAGTCAGAGCGAAAAACCAAAGAAAAATATAAAGTGTTAGACGATATACCCCTCGCATTACCGGCATTGAGCCGGGCGCAAAAAATCCAGAAACGAGTGAGCCAGGTGGGTTTTGACTCGAACGATGCTTCGTCAGCCTTGTTTAAAATTCGTGAGGAAATTGCCGAGCTAGAGGAAGCCATTGCTGGTGAAAATGCCGATGGCATCGAAGAAGAATTGGGCGACCTGCTTTTTAGCTGTGTGAATGTGGCGAGACACCTGAAGATTGATGCGGAATCTGCGTTGGCTGCCAGTAATCGCAAATTTGAGGCGCGTTTTGCTTACATTGAAGCGGCACTGGCTGAGCAAGGTAAAACCCCTGATGAAGCGACGCTGGATGAAATGGATGCAATGTGGGAAGCTGCCAAAATAAAGCTGCTCAAAAAATAATCAATTTCCGCAATTTTGCATCTGTTTGGGATAATAAAAACTTGTCTCAAAGACCTCAAACTTGTAAGGTTACTTTCCCCATTTGACGACCTAAAGTGGGTTTCTTAATTCAAAATGCAGGAGTTTCTTATGCGTCTGATTTTGTTGGGTGCACCTGGTGCCGGAAAAGGTACCCAAGCACAATTTATCTGTGAAAAATTCAATATTCCTCAAATTTCAACCGGGGATATGTTGAGGGCTGCCATCAAAAATGAAACGGCATTAGGTTTACAAGTGAAGGATGTCATGGCTTCTGGTGGCCTGGTATCAGACGATATCATTATTGCTATAGTCAAAGAGCGTATTGCGCAATCTGATTGTAAAAACGGTTTTTTGTTTGATGGTTTTCCACGCACGATTCCACAAGCCCAGGCCATGATTGATGCTGGTGTAGATCTCGATTGTGTACTTGAAATCGATGTCAAAGACCAAGAAATCATCCAGCGTTTATCAGGTCGTCGTGTCCATTCAGCTTCTGGTCGTGTTTATCATGTTACTTTTAACCCACCGAAAAAAGCCGGTGTTGACGATGTCACTGGTGAATTATTGATTCAGCGTGACGATGATAAGGAAGAGACTGTCCGCAAGCGCCTTGATGTTTATCATGAACAAACTGAACCGTTAGTTGGATTTTATAAAAACCTGAAAACTGCCAATGCGCCGAAATATCTTTATGTGCCGGGTGTCGGTAGTGTTGATGATATCCGTAACGCCGTATTTAAAGCACTTGCTTGAGAAAGGGCAGTAAACAAAAGGCTCTTGTAAAAGGGCCTTTTTATTTTGTGAGACATTATCTTTAGAGGCCTTCCCAAGAGTGACTATGCAAAAAGCACCACTAGCCATCCTGATAGCTAATCTTGGTACACCTGAAGCACCAACACCACAAGCTGTACGCGCCTTTCTCAAGCCATTTTTGAGCGATCGCCGTGTGGTTGAAGTGCCAAGGCCAATCTGGTGGATGATTTTAAACTGCTTCATTTTGCCATTTCGGCCCAAGCCGGTTTCTCACGGTTATCAGGCTATGTGGCAAGAGTTTGGCGATTCACCCTTGCGCATTTTTACTCAGCAACAAGTACAAAAACTGACAGCAGCATTGGCAGAAAAATACGGTAAAGATAAGGTGTTAGTCGATTATGTTTTTACCTATGGCAAACCAGGCATTACTGCGCAAATCGAAAGTTATCGTGCCAAGGCTGAAAAAATACTGGTATTGCCGCTGTATCCACAATACTCATGTTCGACAACAGCCGCCATTTACGATCAGATAGCACAATACAATATGCAGCAGCGTAATGTTGCTGATATTACGGTGATAAAAGAATATTACCAGCATCCGGCGTATCGTCAGGCCTTGGCGCAATCTGTTCGCCAGTTTTGGGAAAAAAATGGTCGATCCGAGCACTTGTTGATTTCCAATCATGGTGTGCCGAAAATGTATGCCGAGAAAGGCGATCCGTATTATCAGCAATGCCTGCAAACGACAGAAAACCTTAAAATTGATCTGGGTTTGAAGCCGGAAGAATTGACAGGTAGTTTTCAGTCACGTTTGGGGCGTGCTGAATGGTTGCAGCCGTATACAGCTGATACGGTAAAAATGTTAGCAAAGAAAGGTATCAAAACCGTTGATGTACTTTGCCCTTCTTTTTCAGTGGATTGTCTGGAAACACTGGAAGAGATCAGTATTGAAAATGACGGTTATTTCAAAGAGGCTGGTGGTGAAATATTGCGACTGATTCCCTGTTTGAATGCCAGTGATGAACACATTCAAATGATGCTGGAAATTGTAAAGCCTTATTGTTCAGCATTCATGGTAGACCCCAATGAGTAATTTACTGGCTATTGAATCGAGTACTTCATTGTGCTCAATTGCACTCACTTTTAATGGCAAGCTAAGTGTGCGTGAGCAAGATGGCGCACGCACTCATACCCAATATATGCTGGCTTTTATTGATGAAGTACTGCAAGAACAACACTGTAAGATTACAGATCTTGATGCTATTGTCTTTGCTGCAGGTCCCGGAGCTTTCACAGGTGTACGCCTGGCAACTTCTGTGGCAAAGTCTTTGGCGTATGCCGCCAATATTCCGGTTATTTCGGTCAGCAGTTTAGGTGCTATTGCACAAACTACTGCAAGAACCACTGCGTCACAAGATTCTTGTCTGGTGATTACTGATGCTCGCATGGGCGAGGTTTATGTCGCTGAATATGGTTTTGACACTAACGGTGTAGCAAAATCTATAATGACTGATGCAATGATTCCAATTAAGCAATTGCAGTCTCTGCAGTTTCATTCGAAAAGAGTAGTTGGTGATATGTCATCAATCCTGAAAGATATTGCAGGTTTTTTTGCCGTTGAAATGATTACGCAAGTTGCGTATGCACAGGATTTATTTTTGCCGGGTGAATATGCATTACAAAATAATCATGTTGAAACGGCAATGTCTGCACAGGCAATTTACCTGCGTGATAAAACCAGTTGGAAAAATATCAGTCAGCAGTTAGAAGAAAAACAACTGCAATCCAGAAAGTAATATCAACCACTATTGTGTGATATAAAAAGAAATGTCGAGTTATTGGTTAAGGTTTAAGGCTATCTGTTTCGATAGTGATAATAAAATCTTCTACTACTGTAGTGATGGCATGAGACAGGCTTTTTAAAGAAATGCTATTAAACTTTTGGGTATTTTCCTTTTTTAAGAATTCAATGTAGGTATTGAGTTCCTCCTTACTCAAGCTTTTATAGGTATACATATACCAAAGCAATATGGATTTTTCCACTTGAGGCCGTAACAAGGATTTTTGTTCCTCTATTGTTGAAGCAAATTGTACCAGGTTGGCAGTGATATTTTTATGCTGGATTTGTGCTAGCCCACCTAACATGGCTATCGTTGATTGTAATTCTACATTCACTGCCCAATCTGTGGCATGAATGGCGTTGTCAATATCCTGTACCATGGCCAGGCGTTTTTTGTTGGATAACAGAAGTCCTCCTTCTTTACGTATTTCGTCATAGGCTTTACTCGAAGAGGATGCTTGTTCCAGTCGAGAGATTTTCTTGCCTAGAGGTGAGTTATACCAGTTGTTCAGTTCCTGTAATTCCAATGGGTTTAAATGCTTTGCAACATCATTAAGTACAATGGTTTTCATTGATGTTTTATTGATGGTCTTTTGAATCGCCTTATTGATGGTAATAAAAGAATTTTCATCACATTGCCCCTGAGCATAGATTTGCTCAATCTTGTAAGCCATGGCATTCGGAAATTGCTGGATTTGCTCATTAACACCCGATTGGGTAAGCAGTTGTTCTATAGCAGCATTATTGTTGTTAGCAAATGACGGAGTTAATGCCAGCAGGTTAAATAAAAATGCCAGAGTAAAATTAAGGGTAACTCTAAAAGCCGTCTTTTCCCGTGATAGCCACGTCAGCTGCGTGCTCGAATCCTCATTTACTGCGTGTAAACTGCGGTTCTGCGCGCAGTGCTTCCTTGCTCTCCCGGAAAAATCCTGGTTTTTAGAAGTGCCCTTAAGTAAAGTTTTCTGCATGAATCTTGTCATCATTATTGTTTAAGGTTCTTTGTAATGAAGTATAGGTCATTGATGGAAAATGCCTATCCCGTAAATAATGTATGGCCTTTAGGGTTTTAAATCCATCAAACCATTGGTGTAAATGAATTTTTCTGGCTTTGGGGCTTTTGTGGTTGGCAAATAACTTTTGGACAGCATCTGCCGTGGAAAACTCGGTAATTAATTCCAGTAGACATTTCTGGCTGCGGTTTTCTGCCACTCGTGGTAAAAAAAAGTGTCCAGTTATTGCTAATTCATCAAGATAGTTCAGCCATTTGGCCAAAATGGTAAAGCAGGCAGGATGATAAAAAATTGCAGAATTTTTGTTATTCAGGATGTTCTCAACGGCAGGGCCAGTACCAAAAGGTACACGATTTGATAAGCGTGACTGGATATGAACAACCGTGTTATCCAGGCTAATCACCGGTGCCAGTTTATTCAGTTTATTCAATAGATAAAAATCTTCCCCGGCAGGACGTACGGGAAATCCGCGAACCTGGGTATAAAAATTGGCATGCAATAATAAACAGCTGCCAATGGTGTGAAATGCGTAAGTGGAACCAGCCCTTTGCAGACCATTTACATAATGGTGTAAGGACTGTTCATAAAGTTGTGTGGCTATGTTGATCGCATCATTATTTCCTGCGATATGTTTAAAACCTAACACACCGGCACTATTTTCATTGGGCAATAGGGTAATAAAATAATTATCTGGAAAAGTTACATCAGCATCGCTACAAAATATCTGGTGCGTATTGATGATTTTTATGTAAATTAGATAGGCAGCAATATCACAGGCTATTTTCCGTGCTAAACCTACACCCTGTTTAACCGGAATTTGGCGTGGTTCAGTAAAGCGGTCGACTAACATAATATCATAATGGCTATACTCAAAAATCATGATACCTGCAGGATTTTCCCATAGCATGGGATATTGCCTGATATGATCCAGCAAAGCCTGGTTAAGTTCACCAAAGGTTGATCCTTCGGGTTGATTAATCACCAAAACCAACAACACTTTACCTGAATAAGCGTGCGCTGACTTGCCAAGTGCATTCAGGAATTCCGGCGGCTCATCAAACGCAGGTATACAAACTACTTGATCATAATGTCGTTCTGGAAAGCCTTCCAGCAAGTGTGTTTCCGGCTCGGCATAATGTGTAAAATATTGCTGCTGGCTCATGGTGTTAGTGCAGCCTGGCACGGATGGGTAATTCAGCAACAATTCTGGCTTCAATATCCAGGAGTTCGGCAAAGCGCTGGTCGATAACGGTTTCCGGGAAATAGCGTTTGGCTAGTTGTAAAAATAACTCGTAATGGCGTTTTTCAGAATTGGCGATAGCGCTGTAGAAGGTTTTCAAATGACCTGATGGTAATGCCTCGGCTATCAAGCCAAAACGTTCTGCACCGCGGGCTTCAATGATGCTGGCTACCAGAAGGCGATCAATAAAATATTCATCAGTCCCTTTTCTCATGACATCACGAAAGCTGAGAACGTAATGGTCTTTTTCATCAGCCCCAAGTTGTAACCCGCGAGCGTAAATCACCTTGATCACTTCTTTATAATGGTTCAGTTCTTCGATGGCTAAATCAGCCATGGCGCTGACCAGTTCCGGGCGATCCGGATAATGTGAAATCATCGAGATGGCCATGCCGGATGCCTTTTTCTCGGCAGCGGCATGATCCAGTAAAAATACATCCAGATTGGCTAGAACGCAATCAGTCCATGCAGAAGGTGTGTTATAGAGTAAGGGTGAAGCACTCATAATTGTTACCTGATTAACCATGAAAATCCGCGATTGTTGGGTTAATTCCATGATTGTTGTAGGGGCAATAAGCTAATACTCTTCTTTTTAATGGCGAGCTCATTATAATAGCTTCCACATTTAAACATGAATAGGACACACAGAATGATTATCCAGCCCAAAGTACGTGGTTTTATGTGTACAACTGCTCATCCGGCAGGCTGCAAGGCGCATGTGAAAGAGCAAATTGAATACGTAAAAGCTCATGGTGTTATCCCAAATGGCCCAAAGCGTGTTTTGGTGTTGGGTGCCTCCACCGGCTACGGCCTGGCTTCGCGTATCACTGCCACTTTTGGTTGTGGTGCCAAAACCATTGGCGTGTTTTTCGAAAAAGAAGGTTCTGAAGACCGTTCAGGTTCTGCTGGCTGGTATAACTCGGCAGCCTTTCACGAATATGCCGATGAAGCTGGCTTATATGCCAAAAGCTTTAATGGTGATGCGTTTTCCACAGAATTGAAAGACAAGGTGATTGCGCAGATCAAGGCAGATCTGGGTCAGGTCGATCTGGTGATTTACAGTCTGGCAGCTCCACGCCGCCAGCATCCCGTCACTGGTGTTGTGCATAAATCCACGCTCAAGCCTATCTCTGGACCGGTAACCGCCACTACGCTGGATACCGATAAAAAGCTGATCAAGACGGTTTCCCTTGATCAAGCTACACAGGAAGAAATTGATGACACGGTTGCGGTTATGGGTGGTGAAGACTGGCAAATGTGGATTGAAGCCATGGATAAAGCCGGTGTACTGGCCGATAACTGCCAGACTTCTGCCTATACATACATCGGCGAAAAAATTACCTGGGATATCTACTGGGATGGCACCATCGGTGCAGCCAAAAAAGACCTGGATACCCGTGTTAAAACCATTGATAGCCTGTTGAACAAGAAAGGTGGTCGCGCTTATGTATCCGTGCTTAAAGCGCTGGTAACACAAGCCAGTTCTGCGATTCCTATCATGCCCTTATATCTGGCATTGTTGTTTAAAGTGATGAAAGAGAAAAAAGTCCATGAAGGCTGTATTGAGCAGATTTATGGTTTGTTCAAGGATTGCCTGTATGTCGCTAATCCACCAGTTGATAACGCTAATCGCCTGCGTATGGATGGTAAAGAACTGCAGCCTGAAATTCAGGATGCCGTGACCCAATTGTGGCCACAAGTGACTTCCGACAATATCGATGAATTGACCGATTTTAAAGGTTATCACGAGGATTTCCTGAAGTTGTTCGGTTTTGGTCTCAAAGGTGTGGATTACAGTGCAGATGTAAACCCAGTCGTCGAGATTCCCAACCTTATATCGTAACTCTCGTAACTCCGCTTTCCTTTTGCAAAAGCCAGGGCTATCTTGTGGATATCCTTGGCTTTTTTATGGCGCAAATGAATCCACAACACCTGCATGATGCCTCATCTTACTTTCCTGCTGTGCCAGTAGGTGAAGCACTTTATCGTATTACAGCGTCGAATCCTGGCCCGATGACTGGTAATGGCACCAATACCTATCTGATCCGTTCAGGAGCACAATTTGCGGTTGTTGATCCTGGACCCAATGACCAACATCATATTGATGCTATTATTGCAGCGGTGGGCGGACCTAACAATATCAGTATGATTCTGGTAACGCATATGCACCCGGATCATTCTCCGGCGGCACTTCCATTAGCTAAGCTCTCTGGCGCAAAGATTTATGGCTGGCATCCTGTTGAAGATGATTATCAGGATAGCACTTGTATTCCTGATGTTGTTGTTGAGCACGATCAAGTAATTCAGTTAGGCGATCAGGATATTTGTTGTTTGCATACACCGGGCCATGTTGATAATCATGTCTGTTACCTGCTGAAAAATGAACAAATCGTGATGACTGGCGACCATATGATGCAAGGCTCAACGGTAGTGATTATTCCTCCGCATGGCAATATGAAAAAATACATAGAATCACTACAACTACTTACCAGTTATCCAGTCAGGCAATTGGCGCCTGGTCATGGTGAGATGATTACGACACCATTAGCGGAAATCAATGGCATTATTGCCCATCGTCTGGCGCGAGAGAAAAAAGTAGTTAAAGCTCTTGAGCAATTAACGCGTGCAGCTATAGATGAATTGTTAGAGGTGGTTTACAACGATGTTGACCCCGCCATGCACCCGATTGCAGAACTTTCTTTGTTGGCGCATTTATTGAAACTGGAGGAAGATAAGATAGCGGCCAGGATTGATAGCAAATGGATATTGCTGAAATAAATGGCTTTTTCTGTGGTCTAATCCACTAAAAATACCCTTTTCACCGTGTAAATCCATATTTAAAATTTTAAATATAATAAAATCAATAACTTGAATATTTCTTCAAGAAAATTGCATTTTGTGCTTGCGTGTTAAAAATCCTGTGCAATAATACTGTTCAAGCATACAGTAATTGCTCTGTATCCTGGTTTGCGAGCTAGAAGGTTCGCTAGGCTGAAACTCTAAAAATACACATAGGTGAAAAAATGGACGACAATAAAAAACGCGCTCTTGATGCAGCAATGTCACAAATCGAAAAACAATTCGGCAAGGGAACCGTCATGTTGATGGGCGATCATAAGCCCCAGGCAGTTCCAGCAATTTCTACGGGTTCTTTAGGTTTGGATATAGCGTTAGGTATAGGCGGTTTACCAAAAGGACGTATTGTGGAAATTTATGGCCCTGAGTCTTCCGGTAAAACCACGCTAACACTGCAAGCTATCGCTGAATGCCAAAAGGCGGGTGGTACAGCTGCTTTTATAGATGCTGAACATGCATTGGATCCTGTCTATGCTGAAAGATTAGGCGTTAATCTTAATAACCTTATCGTTTCACAACCAGATACCGGTGAGCAGGCGCTTGAGATAACCGATATGCTAGTGCGCTCTGGCGCGGTCGATTTGATTGTCATCGATTCTGTAGCAGCTTTAACACCTAAAGCTGAAATTGATGGTGATATGGGCGATTCCCATATGGGCCTACAGGCACGTTTAATGTCACAGGCATTGCGCAAAATTACCGGTAGTATCAGCCGTTCCAATTGCATGGTTATTTTTATTAACCAGATCCGTATGAAAATCGGTGTTATGTTTGGTAACCCTGAAACCACTACGGGTGGTAATGCATTGAAGTTTTATGCTTCTGTTCGTCTTGATATCCGTCGCATCGGTGCGGTAAAAGATGGTGATGAGGTGATCGGTAATGAAACCCGTGTCAAAGTTGTTAAAAATAAAATGGCACCACCTTTCAAGGAAGTATTGTTTGATATTATTTATGGCAAGGGTGTTGATCACATGGGGGAAGTGATAGATATCGGCGTTAAATTAGGTCTTATCGAAAAATCAGGCTCCTGGTATAGTTACAAAGGGAATAAAATTGGTCAGGGAAAATCCAATGTCGGGAAGTTTCTCTCGGATAATTCGGAAATTGCGGTTGAAATCGAGAAGCAGATTCGTGATCAGTTATTAACACCCGTTGCAGCCAGGGAAGATGTGAGTCTTAATATTTTGGCTGAACCAGAAGAAGTGTAATTGAACGAAAAGGAATTAATAAAATCCATTCGGCGAGCTGCAATGAATGCGTTAGCTCGCCGAGAACACACTATTCATGAACTAACAAACAAACTTGCACCAAAATTTCCCCTCCATAAGAGCATTATTCCAGCAGTTCTCCAGCAATTATCAGAAGATGGTTTGCAAAGTGACCAGCGATTTGCTGAAGCCTATATTCGTTGGCGAACAGCAAAAGGCTATGGTGTGAACCGAATAAGTATGGAGTTGGTACAAAAAGGTGTTGATGAAGATTTGGTTGAAATATCCATGCATAACTGTGGTGTTAATTGGGAGCAATTGTTGTACGAACAATTCGATAAGAAATACAATGCAATAAAGCCTTCAACTATTGAAGATAAAGCAAAAATGCACCGTTTTTTCCAATACAGGGGATTTTCTAGCGATCAAATTAAAGTGCTTTTTAAAAGCCTTTAATTTAGGGGAATTCAGAATAACTAATGTTTGTCATTCTGAGCGCAAT